>NZ_SLUN01000058.1 GCF_004340685.1 Hydrogenispora ethanolica
CTGGTTATGAAAGCGAAGAAAACTACGCATATTTAGAAAACCAAAAACAGGCTTGCTACATCAAACCCCAAACCTATGAAAAATGGAAAACGAAACGCTTTAAAAACGACATCAGTAAACGGGAAAACATGTCCTATGACCTAAGCAAAGATGAATATACCTGTCACAACGGGAAACAGCTAAAACCGATTAGGGTTACTCAAAAGAAGTCTACAACGGGGTATCGCTCGGAAGTCACCGTATACGAATGTGAAGATTGCTCGAACTGCCCCTTTAAACTCAAGTGTACCAAGGCCAAAGACAACCGACAAATGCAGGTATCCAAGCAGTTCATCGCAAAACGACAGGTCTCTTATGAAAACATCATGTCGGGTGAAGGAATCCTATTGCGGGTCAACCGTTCAATCCAAGTTGAAGGCGCTTTTGGAGTTCTGAAAGATGATTACAATTTCAATCGATTCTTAACTCGAGGAAAAGTAAACGTAAAGAATGAGTTTATCCTGCTCTGTTTCGGCTACAATGTGAATAAATTGCATGCCAAAATCCAGGGTGAACGACTCGGGCAACCACTTCATAAATTAAAATCAGCCTAATACTCTACAAGAAAAAGCTTATATCAAAAGGCTTATTTAAGTATGCCTGAAATTTGCTTCCTACTAAGATAGAATAAATTTTGCCCTTCTCAATTTGCTGGTTTTGTGACTTTTCATTAAAAAGGGAGTGTCGTTTACTACCTCTTTGGTAGTTTTGCGACACTCCCTTTAACGAGTGCAACGTGGTACTTATTTGGGAATATTTCCCTCGACGCCCTGGACGAACCAGTCTATCGAAAGCATCTCGGCGTCGGTCAGCCGTTTTCCTTTGGCTACCTTAATCTTGCCGCTCTGATCCTTGATCGGTCCGGCGAAGACATACCCTTCATCCTTCATCAGGACGTTCCGTTTGGCAGCCACTAGCTTTTTCACGCTCTCGCTCACCATGGAGCCATAGGGCCCGATGTCGATAATTCCGCTCGACAGGCCGCCCCAGTATTGGCCGGATTTCCAGGTGCCGTCCATCACCGACTTGACGGTCTTCACATAGTAGGGACCCCAGTTCCAAACCGGGCCGGTCAGGACCGCTTTGGGAGCGAAGGAACGCATATCGCTGTCGTAGCTGATGCCATAGGCGCCCTTTTCTTGGGCCGCTTGCATGGCCGCTGGGGTATCCTGGTGCATGGCGATCAGGTCGGCGCCGGCATTTAACAGGCTCTTGGCCGCCTCTTTCTCAGCGGTCGGATCATACCAGGTATTGGTCCAGACTACTTTCACCTTGACCTTGGGGTTGACGGACTGCACTCCCAAGGTAAACGAGTTAATGCCCCGGATGACTTCGGGGATGGGATACGCCGCAACATAACCGATCAGGTTTTTCTTGGTGTATTTCCCGGCGACAATGCCCGAGAGATAACGGCCCTGATAATCCCGGCCGAAATAGGTTCCGGCGTTCTTCGAAGTTTTGAAGCCACTGCAGTGCATGAAGACCACGTTCGGGTACCGGGCGGCCACTTTCTGAACCGGATCCATGTAGCCGAAGCTGGTGGCGAAGATCACCTTATTGCCCTTTTCGGCCAGTTCAGCAAGGACCCGTTCGGAGTCGGCGCCTTCAGGAACCGATTCCACGTAGGAAGTTTCCACATTGGGGATCTGTTTTTCCAGGAACTTACGGCCCAGGTCGTGAGCGTAAGTCCAGCCGGCGTCACCCACCGCGCCCACATAAATGAACGCCACCTTGAACTTTTCTTCGGCCGCCGCCGCTTGCGGAATGACCGACCCGGCCGCCAGAACGATCAGCGCCAGAAACAAACAGACCGAAGTGAGACTCCACTTCATTTTTCGCACCTTTCCATACCTCCATCCGCTAATTTTAAAATAGCAACCGTTCTTCCCCCAACTCCTCCGCTTCCTGTTCCGCGCATCCATGGGAAAACCGCCTGATTTATCAATTTCTGCGGCCGATCTCCGGCTTTCCCCCGGACGGACACTTTTTTTACAGAAGCGTCCCAATACCCGGAGTCCGCCTTTCCGACAAAATCAGGGGTTTTTAACAAAATAACGCAGCGATGCCACATTCGTCATCGGAGTTGTGATTAATTATATAATGAGCGTCATTTTATTGTCAATCTTCTCAGGCGCTCATCACTTCGGTTAACGCCAATATTACATAATATCAGGTCAAAATGGTTTGATTTTTAATCGCTGCGCCCTTTTTCTCAACTTCAGACCCTACGGTAGGTGGGGCGCGCCAATATCTGTTATCAAAAAATAAGCGGCACGGATTAGCCGTCCCGCCGCTGATCAATTTGGAAAAACATACTTCATTTTATATGCTTCATCCTGGAAACCTCCGGCATGCAACCGCTTACTCCGGAAGCAGGATCCCTTTGAGCTTGTTCAGCATCCTGCCGCATTTTTCGACGCCATTCTGTTCCAGCCGCAGCCATAAGGGCTTCATTCCCTTATGAAAGGCGACCCAGTCGCGCTCCATGTTTTGTAGCATTTGGGAGAACCAGCCCGTAATGTCCAAAACCGTATACGCGAAAGAAAGAAAGAGGGTAGCGACAGCCACAACCACCGCGATATAATAACTTTGTTTCCACATTTTCATAAAGTCCATGGCAGAATCCTCAGCAATCCGTTTCATCATGGTATCGTTGTAGTATGATCATCGTCATTTCCGGCAAATACATTAGGATTAGCTGACAACCAGGAACGGCGGCCGGTTGGGACTCCGCAGCGACGGGCGCAACGCCCCGGGCAGACTCGGTTTAACCATTCCGGACCTTCATTTGGTTCCTCCAAAACGGACCAAGCCAGAGCGGGTCGGCACTGGCTTGAACGTGGCTGGCTGAAGATGATGATATATAGAATGAAAAAAATTACTTCAATAAATCAGAGTTCATTCCCTAAGTTCCTTTCTAGCCAGTAAAATTTCCATTCCTGAATCCGAACGCAAATCGGAACAAAAACTCCTGACCCTCCCCTACTTCTGACTGGCAATTTTTATCCCCAACCCGCAAAGCAGGAGTCCGGTCAAGGTTTTGATTCTGCGTTGGATGACCCGCCTTGCCAACCAGTGCCGGAACTTGGCGATAAAACAGACGAGCGCCGAATACCAGAGAATGACGATCAGCGAATAAACCACGACCAGCAACAATGTTTCCCCGAAAACCTGATTTTGGCGCCGGACGAATTGCGGGAAAAAGGAGATAAAAAACAGGATGACCTTGGGATTGAAGAGGTTGGTGATAAAGCCGTTCAGATAGGATTGAAAGATCGCCTCGCCGGACAGCGTTTCCTTGGGCCGCCGATCTTCCGCCGCGCCGTCCGGGGAGGCGGAAGCGTCGTCCCGGTTCATCCGGGAAGCCGCATAAAGGCTCGCCAGGCCCAGGTAAATGATGTAACCGGCGCCGATATACTGAATCAGCCGGTAGAGCGCCGCCGATCGGAGGACAATGAGCGAAAGCCCCCAGGCGGAGATGACGGCCTGGACATAAAGGGCGGTAACGATCCCCGCGATATTGTAAAAGCCCGCCCTTTTCCCGCGCAAGCCCGCCGATTGCATGACCAGCACGGTATTGGGACCGGGAAACATCACGAGTAACGTTACGATTCCGATGAAGGAAAGGAATTCGGCTGCGGAGAGTTGCATGGCGCGCTGTTCCTCCTCCGGCCGTTACCGGCCGCCGCCGCTCTTGGGTGTGGTAAAGATCTCAAAGATCCCCAGCCTTTGCAGGCGGCGCACAATGTCTTTGACGGCGTTCTCGTCGAATTTCTTGAGGATATTGCCAATATGGGTCCGGACGGTGGAGGCTTCCACGCACTGGATCCGGGCGATCTGGTTTTTATCTTTGCCCTCGGCGAGCAGCCGCAGAATACTGACTTCGGTCGGAGTCAACCGGTAGACGATATTCAGGGTGTCGACCAGGGCGGCCCGCTCGGAGCGCAGGGCCCGGAACTCGGCGCGGATCATCCGCGCGATCTGCGGCCGGAGCGGCGACATATCCTTGGCCGCGGCCCGCACCGCCTCGAGGATCTCGGCAGCCGAGGAGTTTTTCAGCACGTAATCGCTGGCGCCAGCCTCGAAAGCGGCAAAGACGGTATCGTCGTCGCCGAAATGGGTCAGTACTACCGAACGGAGCTCCGGAGCTTGCCGCGCCAGCTTCTTGATGGCGTCCACGCCGGCCCGCGGCGCCTCCATCTCCAGGTCCATCAGCACCACGTCAGGCCGGAGGGCGAGCGCCCGTTCCACCGCGGCGGCTCCGGTGCCGACGGCGTCGACGATCGCCATGTCGGGTTCATGGCTCAACACCATGCTTAGATATTCGCGGATCGGGATCATATCATCAGCGATTAATACGCGGATCGGGGCTTGCGCCATCGGTTCACCTCTTTGGAAAAGTTGCGGTTCAGGAAAAGTCGGACCGTTCTGAAACTCATCATATCGCAAGGGATTGCCTTGTTATCCTTATTATACCATTTTAGGGCGCTGTCAGGAAACAGCTTTCCGGCAACCGGCGGACGATGGAGTCGCGCCTCCGTCGATCTACCGCAAACACCTGGATAATCGGCCTTGCCTTCGCCCGCTTTTTGCTCGACGCCGGGCAGAGTTGGTATTTTCAATCCCCTTAAAAAGATGTACTATATTATAAAGAAGTTCGATACGAGGGTACGGATACCTGCCCGGCGGGCAACGCCGCATGGGCGTTACGGAAAAAAATGCAACCAAGGAGGAAGGATCATGACGGTTCGTTTCGGCATCATCGGGTTGGGAATTATCGCGGCGCGGTTTGCAACGGTTCTGAATACCGTCCCGGGGGTGCAATTAACGGCGGTGGCATCGAGCGACCCCGCCAAAGCGGCGGCTTTCGCGGAGAAATTCGGCGCGCCGAAGGCCTATGACAATTATCTGGATCTGATCCGGGACAGCGAGGTGGATGTCATCTACATCGGCCTGACCCACAATTTTCACTATGAAGTCACCAAGCTCTGCCTGAACCTTGATAAACCGGTGCTCTGCGAGAAACCCTTTGTGACCCGGCAAAAGGACGCCGTGGAACTGGCGGAGCTGGCCAAGGCCAGAAAGGTGCTATTGATGGAGGCCATGTGGACCCGCTGCATTCCCACGTTTCAAAAAGCCAAGCAGTGGGTGCACAGCGGCAGGATCGGCGCAGTCAAATTGATCGAGGCCTCCTTCTGTTTCAACACGCCTTTCAATCCCGAGCACCGGCTCTTCAATCCGAAGCTGGCCGGGGGCAGCCTGTTTGACGCCGGGGTCTACCCCATTGAATTCACTACCGGGATCCTGGCCGAAAACCCCAGTAGTGTCAAAGGGGTCGCCAATCTCTGCCAGACCGGCGTCGATGATTTCGCGGCCATGGTGATGCGTTTCGAAAGCGGCGCCCTGGCGACGCTGAGCAGCGGCCTAACCGCGATCACCGAACGGAACGCCCGGATCTACGGCCCGGCCGGCCATATCGTGGTCTACAATTTTTTGGGCCCCAGGAAATGCGAGCTTTATGACAATGCGCATCAGTTGGTGGAATGCTTCGAGGCCGACTTCCAGGATGGCTTCATTTATCAGATCGAGCATTTCGCCAATCTCTACCGCAACCACAAAACCGAAAGCGACCTGGTGCCGCTGGCGGACACCATCGCCTGCGCGGGGATCTTCGATGAATTGCTGCGGCAGTGGGGATTGGAGTGAATCCAAGGCATTGAGGCAGCGGATTTAACACCCGATTCGAGCAAAGCCCTGTGATCGAGTCATCGTTTGACTTTGCACAGGGCTTTTTTTAAAACGAATGGATAGCCGTTCTAAATTAACCTGTTGTGCTAGATAAAGTTAACCAAAGACAAGATGTTTGATCTTTGAGTGCATACTATGTCCGATAAGCATATTGATGAAATAGCAAAGACAATGAGCTAAGATTTTGGTTTGAATACGGGAAATAAAACCCCAATACGATTTGGCTAAAACTCTTTCAATGTTCAGTTGATTGGTAAGTTGAGAACCAGAAGTCTCAATTCTTCGCCGAAGCTTGAAAATCAGTTGACGGATCGTTTTGGGCCATTGTATTTTACTATTGTTCTTTGGCAGCGGCAAAAGATTGATCGCTTTTTCGGCTTTCAATTCAGAACCTAAATCGCTACTGATATATCCCTTATCGCCGAGAATCGTAATTTTTTGATAGGGCTCCACCAAATCCCAGGTTGCGGCCCGATCGTCAATATTGGCGGGAGTAATGGTAAAGTCCGTAATAAACCCATCGAAGGACACCAATAAATGGAGCTTATAACCCAAATAGGTTTCCTTTTTGGAAGGACATTTCCCGTAAGTTGCTTCATAGCCTCGAAAAGTCTTATGAAAATGGGCTCGCCCAAACTTACAGACCGGTAGTGGCAGACTGTCGATAATTCGGTATGATTGATAGACGTATCCAGTAATTTTCGCGATTTCTTTGCGAATGCTCTCCATGACCCGATGAAGGTTTCGACAAGTTCGATTAAACCGCGTCCGGTCACAGAAATCCGGAAATAAGTCGCGTTGATTTTTCTTACAAAATTCAAACCAGGCTTTTTCTGAATCGATGGTAAATAATTCTCCGACGAGTCGAATGGTGATGATTTCACTGTCACTCATTTTTAAACTGCCGCTATTTCGTCGATGCTTGATGTCGATGGGGACGATTTGTTGGTAGATATCATCAATGACCGTATAAATCACTGTAAATAGGTCTTTGATATTTTCGATTTCCTTGATACAATATTGCTTGGAATCCAGCATTCTTGTCTCTCCTTATCTCTTTTAGCCATTTGATAAGTCGGACTTTTTTGCTGGATTTCTTATACCTTTTTTCAGTTCAAATAGCACAACAGGTTAAATTATAGTTTGTTTAAAATTGTTTCCAGCACATCTTTACCCAGAATTGTGTTATGCCCCGATATACAAGTGTCAAAATCCATTGCCGCGTATTTTTCGACCGTATTCCGATACACGTCTTTACCGCAGTCAAGGCCGGGAATGATCTCGGCCATGTTTTCCCCCACGTTATCCGCGACGATCAATACTTTTTCCGTTTTATCCAGGACGCTGATGGAATCGGCCGTGTGTCCGGGAGCGTGAAATAACCGAATTTTATCCTCCGGGAAATAAAGTCCTTGTTCAAAAACCAAATTCGGCAAATTCATCGCCACCTGGCCGCAACAGCGGTGATTGTTCTGCTCCAGCATTTCATCCCAATGCGACCGGATGAGCTCTCTGCATAGTTGATGAGCTATCATGAAGCAATTTTGGAACGAACCGTTCCCCCATATATGATCCCAATGGTAGTGGGTGTTGATTACCACCATCGGCTTATTATCATTTTTGATATATTCCTTGATTGGCTCGGCTGTCAAAGAACCCAATCCCGTATCGATAATGTAATTGTATTTTTCCCCCCTGATTAAATAAAGGTTCAAATCGCATGTCGACGGATTTTTGTAGGTGAACACGACGCCCCGCCGTTTTATTCTTTGAATGTTCATCAGCCTTCACTCCTCTTCGCTCCGCTCCACTATGTCCAGGGATATCAGGTCATTATACATCCAAAATGAGCGTGTCCCAATGCGTGATATTGATCAGAACGCTTCTTAAAATAACGTTCTTCAATTTCATTCGGATCCAGCTGTTCACAAAGATGTAGTCCTGCATTAGCTAGTTCCGTTGTGAGTGTCGTAGCGTTAAAGGCTGTTTTAATCGGTTCTCCATGCCGTTTTAAGTTTTCCATCGCCGTTTTCATGAGAGGATGAACCTTCTCATGGTCAAATATATCCGTATCATAATAATCAAAAACTACCTTACTTCCAGCGGAGGTAATATCGGCAATTGTGCGCAATGTATCGAATACGACGTCTTGTGGTAGATAATAAGTAACGCCTAACCAGCTAAAAAAGCTTAAGGCCGTGGGGTCGAATGATGATTGAAAAAGTGCCTCTTTTAAACTGTCAATCGTAAAATCTACTGGTATGAAATGTAACGAAGGCGAACATTCCCAGCCCAATTCGGCAATACGTTGTCGTTTAAATGTTTGGGTGTCTGGATGGTCCACTTCAAATACTGCTATCTGTTTTAACATTTCCGCGCGTCGGAAAGCGAAGGTATCCATCCCCGCTCCAAGAATTACATACTGTTTTACTCCATATTGAACGGCCTTTTCTAGAGTATCTTCTGTATACCTTGAACGACTCAAAATGAGGGATGAAGCAGTCATGGCTTGCATCATTTTTGCTAGGGAAATTACCTGACCATTGGATGATAATTCGTTATTAATTTTTTTTAGCAAAAATAGATAATAATCTTGAAAGGATTTATGTTCCTCTGCCGTGAGTAATTGATGAGCCAAAAAGTCATCAAATATCTTAGGCGTGTCATGGATTGAATGAAAACTCCGTAAATAGGCCGCCATTAGTGCTGTGCGGCTAACGAGATTTTCTTTCATTGATAACCTCTCTTTAATTACAATTGTGAAAAGCAGTCCCATAATTACCATAACATCCATTGCGGATATATTCCTATAGATAGTTTCGGTCGAATACCAACTTATTGGTTGTGCGACATGGCTAACATCAGCATGGAGCCACTCCCTTTCGTTTCAATCCACGCGCCTACGTGAGGTGCGACAAAATCGGCAGGGATATCAATCCCGACGAACTGTTTCAATCCACGCACCTACGCGAGGTGCGACGAAGATGCCACAAAAGCGGACATTGATCAAGTAGTTTCAATCCACGCACCTGCGCGAGGTGCGACGCCAAAGCGAGTTCGAACCTGTCGAACCCTTCCTGTTTCAATCCACGCACCTGCGCGAGGTGCGACTTTCCTCATCAAGCTTCTGGGCCACGATATACGGGTTTCAATCCACGCACCTGCGCGAGGTGCGACGAGCAGATGCCGGTTTTCGCCAAAACCATCAACCGGTTTCAATCCACGCACCTGCGCGAGGTGCGACCGCCTGGGGTGTTGGCCACAATAAAGACTCTTTCACGTTTCAATCCACGCACCTGCGCGAGGTGCGACAATCATGATTTGTATAACGACCTGATCGGACCGGTTTCAATCCACGCACCTGCGCGAGGTGCGACGCGTATCTTAACGGCCAGGGGATTATTACCGCTCTGTTTCAATCCACGCACCTGCGCGAGGTGCGACCCTGAGTAAGCTGATGACTTATGTCGCCCATCATGTTTCAATCCACGCACCTGCGCGAGGTGCGACCAAGGAAAGTCACTTCAGGACCGTCCTTTATCGGTTTCAATCCACGCACCTACGCGAGGTGCGACGCCCGGCCCCGGCTTATGTGCAGACTCCGGTGGGTTTCAATCCACGCACCTACGCGAGGTGCGACTGGGAACGGTTCAACAAATGCCTGCACCGGCTTGTGTTTCAATCCACGCACCTACGCGAGGTGCGACGCCTCGATCTGCACGTTATAACCGCCCTTCTTAGTTTCAATCCACGCACCTACGCGAGGTGCGACGACCGCGCTCCAGTTTTCCCAGAGCATCGAAGAGGTGTTTCAATCCACGCACCTACGCGAGGTGCGACCCGGTAATCCCAATCAGTCAATAACGTAAAGGAGGTTTCAATCCACGCACCTACGCGAGGTGCGACTTTTGCCCGGCTATCGATATCGGCAAAAACCGGGTTTCAATCCACGCACCTACGCGAGGTGCGACATTCTCGTCGATATCCACTTCACAAACAATGGCGTTTCAATCCACGCACCTACGCGAGGTGCGACGAGGGCTCTACCATCTAATTTTTCCGCCAAAAAAGTTTCAATCCACGCACCTACGCGAGGTGCGACTCAATCCCTCCGTGACCAATACATAGGGATGATGTTTCAATCCACGCACCTACGCGAGGTGCGACGCCGAACAGACCCAACGCGACATCGAGCGCGAGGTTTCAATCCACGCACCTACGCGAGGTGCGACGTAATTAGCCCGGCCAAAAGATTAATTAATAGAAATGTTTCAATCCACGCACCTACGCGAGGTGCGACGATTTTGGGGTCGTTATCGTTATAGTAGTTCATAGTTTCAATCCACGCACCTACGCGAGGTGCGACCCTTCGGCTTTTCCGGAAGGGGTTTCTCGGTGGCCGAGTTTCAATCCACGCACCTACGCGAGGTGCGACGATAACACTGGCGGCGCGGATGGCGCTACAACAGTGTTTCAATCCACGCACCTACGCGAGGTGCGACCGCTGAGGATGATGATTTTTGGCGGGATTGTTGGTTTCAATCCACGCACCTACGCGAGGTGCGACGTCGTAATCAGATCCGTAATTGTTATTGCCTCTAGGTTTCAATCCACGCACCTACGCGAGGTGCGACCCGCCCGTCTGGTTTTATTCGAGTACTGATGCTGTTTCAATCCACGCACCTACGCGAGGTGCGACGATCTCGCCATATTTGCCGTTTCTGGCATTATATTGTTTCAATCCACGCACCTACGCGAGGTGCGACGAGCCGCCCGCCGATGTCGAAACTCCCAGCTTTTGTTTCAATCCACGCACCTACGCGAGGTGCGACGTTCGAACGAACAACAATAACCGGGGAGGAAATGTTTCAATCCACGCACCTACGCGAGGTGCGACCTTCAGGGGCTAATACGGTAACCACCCGGCTCATGTTTCAATCCACGCACCTACGCGAGGTGCGACGGTTTATACCTGAAATATCATTTCAGCCGCCTTGGTTTCAATCCACGCACCTACGCGAGGTGCGACTCGCGCCGGTCTTGGATACTAAACCCCGCAGATACAGGTTTCAATCCACGCACCTACGCGAGGTGCGACGGCCCAGGGAAAGGCCGGTTGGCCGTTGGGTCCTTGTTTCAATCCACGCACCTACGCGAGGTGCGACCACCGTGGACCAGGCGAAAGGGGCCATCATCGCCCTGTTTCAATCCACGCACCTACGCGAGGTGCGACGGACAGTCTTTTGTGGTTGGCGAGGTGACGACATGTTTCAATCCACGCACCTACGCGAGGTGCGACGCGTTGATATGAGCGAACTACCAATGGGTAAGACGTTTCAATCCACGCACCTACGCGAGGTGCGACATCACAATCTTGGGTTCCAAGGGGATAGATAATCCGGTTTCAATCCACGCACCTACGCGAGGTGCGACCAATTAATGCTCGAACTGCCTCCGGCAGCGCCGGTTTCAATCCACGCACCTACGCGAGGTGCGACAGGAAAAAAACAATCAGGAAATTCAAAACTATCAGTTTCAATCCACGCACCTACGCGAGGTGCGACGATCCACGCGACTTTAACGGCGATAGTGTCGCCTGTTTCAATCCACGCACCTACGCGAGGTGCGACGCCTTGATTGCTTCTCCGTCAACCTTGACGCATTGTTTCAATCCACGCACCTACGCGAGGTGCGACAATAAATTTTCTCTCATTTCAGTACCTCCGTTTCGGTTTCAATCCACGCACCTACGCGAGGTGCGACGTTAATGCCTTGATTAATTTGAGGACTTCGAATTCGTTTCAATCCACGCACCTACGCGAGGTGCGACAAGGAGGTAACCCATGAGACAACAACGCCGGAAACGTTTCAATCCACGCACCTACGCGAGGTGCGACGCTTATGTTCTCTTGGCTTGATTTTGATACCGCGTTTCAATCCACGCACCTACGCGAGGTGCGACTGATGCAAAGAATTAAACGGGAGGCTGCCAAATGCGTTTCAATCCACGCACCTACGCGAGGTGCGACTTTCTGCCCAAGAAATTCGTTGGTGTTTAAAAGCGTTTCAATCCACGCACCTACGCGAGGTGCGACCGGGCGACCAGAGCGCCGCGAGCGTTGAGGGCAAAGTTTCAATCCACGCACCTACGCGAGGTGCGACCTCAAAATGTTTCATAATATATCCAGCGAAGACCAAGTTTCAATCCACGCACCTACGCGAGGTGCGACCGGCCCGCCAGCATCAAATTTGATCCGGCAGTAAGTTTCAATCCACGCACCTACGCGAGGTGCGACGCCTATTATTTCGGACGCTTTAAAGGCTTTGAAGAGTTTCAATCCACGCACCTACGCGAGGTGCGACTGGTATAAGAGAGTTTTAGATATCTTCCTTTTTCTGTTTCAATCCACGCACCTACGCGAGGTGCGACGGAACTCTAAAAAATTTATCTGAGTCTGAATTTGTTTCAATCCACGCACCTACGCGAGGTGCGACAAAAGAAATGCTAAGTGCCCTAAGTTTATAACTAAGGTTTCAATCCACGCACCTACGCGAGGTGCGACGTAGACATCATCCCAGTTGTAACGGATGTGAATCGTTTCAATCCACGCACCTACGCGAGGTGCGACGTCAAAGCGGAGACAGCTAAAAAGCCCGCGATTGGGTTTCAATCCACGCACCTACGCGAGGTGCGACGATAGCATAATAGGCGGATTCCTTTGGTTCGACTGTTTCAATCCACGCACCTACGCGAGGTGCGACACTACACTTGCTTCGATGGGGTTAATACCCAACTTGTTTCAATCCACGCACCTACGCGAGGTGCGACGTTTAGCTTATATGATCATGACCATTACGGGAGAGTTTCAATCCACGCACCTACGCGAGGTGCGACATTCGTGATGGCGGAGTATTTGCGCCCACAAATAGTTTCAATCCACGCACCTACGCGAGGTGCGACGTTATAAGCACGTTAAAACGGTATATTGGGATATGTTTCAATCCACGCACCTACGCGAGGTGCGACACCTGTTGGCTATGCATTGCGCAAAGGACAATGGTTTCAATCCACGCACCTACGCGAGGTGCGACTTACGCCGGAACCGAATATCGCGAAGTTATACGACGTTTCAATCCACGCACCTACGCGAGGTGCGACAACCAAACCTGCGCCTGCCAAAAAGGCAAAAGCAGTTTCAATCCACGCACCTACGCGAGGTGCGACAAAAGTTTGGTATGATATTCCATTTAGGTACCTGTTTCAATCCACGCACCTACGCGAGGTGCGACCGGCCAGATGCGATTTTCCGTTGCCGGGACGTCCGTTTCAATCCACGCACCTACGCGAGGTGCGACGAGTAAGGTTCGTGGATTTGAGCGGGTATCACTTGTTTCAATCCACGCACCTACGCGAGGTGCGACAACCAAACCTGCGCCTGCCAAAAAGGCAAAAGCAGTTTCAATCCACGCACCTACGCGAGGTGCGACATGGCCTGTATCCGTGCCGGTGGCGCTAAAACTATTAGTTTCAATCCACGCACCTACGCGAGGTGCGACCAAAGCGGAGACAGCTAAAAAGCCCGCGATTGGGTTTCAATCCACGCACCTACGCGAGGTGCGACTTTTGGGGGTGTCGCAATGGTACACGGCAAAGCTGTTTCAATCCACGCACCTACGCGAGGTGCGACCGATTGCAGCGCGTAGCAATGTTCGAAACTATGGGTTTCAATCCACGCACCTACGCGAGGTGCGACTTTATCGGAAGTTATTGATATCATTAATGGCCTTGTTTCAATCCACGCACCTACGCGAGGTGCGACGGTTTTAATGATATGGAGATTCTAGGAGATTCTTGTTTCAATCCACGCACCTACGCGAGGTGCGACGTCTTGATACCAAGAGTTAAGGTTGATAATCTCAGTTTCAATCCACGCACCTACGCGAGGTGCGACGCGAAGGGAGGTGATTGATATGAGCATTACTTTTGGTTTCAATCCACGCACCTACGCGAGGTGCGACTTACAGAATAAGCCAGATTCATTTAGGGCCTCAAGTTTCAATCCACGCACCTACGCGAGGTGCGACCCATAGAAACCGAGTCTTTCGCGGACCGAAGCCGGTTTCAATCCACGCACCTACGCGAGGTGCGACTTGAATAACCTTCGAATATTTTGTTATCGTTCGAATGTTTCAATCCACGCACCTACGCGAGGTGCGACTTAAGTAAATTGTTACCTAATATACAGAATCAAGTTTCAATCCACGCACCTACGCGAGGTGCGACTCCCAATGACAATTATCGGGCAAAATTAATCCGGGTTTCAATCCACGCACCTACGCGAGGTGCGACATTATATGTTCATTCGACAGATCAAGAAGTTGATGTTTCAATCCACGCACCTACGCGAGGTGCGACTATTACTAAAAATACCGTAGATTCAGGAACATTGTTTCAATCCACGCACCTACGCGAGGTGCGACGTACTACTTTTTCAAAAGGAAAACCGGAATTTGTTTCAATCCACGCACCTACGCGAGGTGCGACTATTATGGTTGAGGGAAATCATTATCCTGAGTTTCGTTTCAATCCACGCACCTACGCGAGGTGCGACAGCCTACCTTTCAAACCCTTTCCCCACAAAGGATTCGACAACCGTTTCCGCGAACCTCTTTTTTTCTTCCAAAAAAATCCTCCGATTCGACGTTCCGATCGCTTCAACCCGCGCCAAACGGGCACCGCGAAGCTCCCGGGGAAACCATGTTCGCTTCCGGTTCGCGGCCGCAGCGGAACCTCCATCCCCGAGAGTGAATCAGCTTTCACTCCGCTCGCGGCCGTTTCGGGCCAGGATGCCGGCCAATTCGGCGCCGTCTTCCAGGCCCCGGCGGTAGACCAGCTCCTGGCAGCGGGTCGCCATGACGCAGGCGGTTTCATTGATGGCGGCGAGGATCACCGCGCTGTCTGGCTGGGGCAACAGGTTTTCGAGGAGTTTCAGAAACTTACCCATCTCGGCGCGGTTCTTTTGGAGCTGCGGGTCGTTCGGCAGGACTTTGCCGCTGAATTCGGCCACCCGCTCCGTGATCAGACAATCCAGGTATTGGGTCATGGGTTGCAGTTCCGGGGGTTGGGGCATGGAACGGGTCTCCTCTAATTTCATAATCCTGTAAAACGAATTAACCCAAGAATATCATGCCAAGATATTCTTGTCAAGAAAAAGTAATCCCCCTATGTTAGAATACTTTACAAGGAGGATCAGAATGGAATTATTCGCTCAAAGGCTCAAGACGCTCCGCATTGAAAAACAAGTCACTCAAAGAGCGATTGCAAACTATTTGGATATCACGGATACTGCTTACGGATTTTATGAGCAGGGCAAAAATTATCCGAACATGGATATTTTAATTAAGCTCGCCGATTACTTTGAGGTCTCACTCGATTATTTAGTGGGCAGAAGCGAAGAAAGAAAGTAAAGATGGTTTGATTCTTATCGCCGGAACGCCTACTCCAAAACAAAAGTGACCCTTCTTTTGGGAATGTATCCAGATTAAGCTTTATGAAGCAATGTTTTGCAATTAAACTAAGGTGACCACTCCAATAAGTTGAAGTTCCTGTGAATTGATCGCATCGTACCGCACCTCAAATCCGCTTTGCTTCATGCTTCCTTTCTTCCGATTTGACCATTTCCCCGCCTAAACCCGCGCCAAACCGGCACCGCGAAACTCCCGGGGAAACCATGTTCGCTTCCGGTTCGCGGCCGCAGCGAGACGCTCCATCATTGAAGAATGATTCAGCTTTCACCCCGCTCGCGGCCGTTTCGAGCCAAAATTCCGGCCAGTTCGACGCCGTCTTCCAGACCCCGGCGATAGACCAGCTCCTGGCAGCGGTTCGCCATGACGCAGGCGGTTTCGTTGATGGCGGCGAGGATCGCCGCGTTGCCGGGCTGGGGCAACAGGTTTTCGAGGAGCTTCAGAAACCTAGCCATCTCGGCGCGGTTCTTTTGGAGCTGCGGATCGTTCGGCAGGACTTTGCCGCCGAATTCGGCCACCCGCTCCGTGACCAGGCAGTTCAGATATTGGATCATGGGTTGCAGTTCCGGGGGTCGGGGCATGGGAGGGATCTCCTTTCAGGAAAAGTTTGAAGGGTGAAGAGTTCAAAATGACAAATTGTTGCAGCCCTGTTCCTCTAGATTTTTTCAACCAAGAGGGAAACGTTAAGATTTGGAGAATAATTTAAGGAACGTCAAAAATTAGTCGCTTTCAGAACTAAAGCGGCTGGTTGTTTCATTCGTTTTATCCTGAAGATGGAAACTCGATTCCCAAAAAATTCACCTTATTTTCTTATATTTGATAGTGCCTTTTTTAAGGCATGAGCGTCTATAGAGTATTCAATTTCCAAAAGGTA
Source organism: Hydrogenispora ethanolica (assembly GCF_004340685.1). NCBI lineage: Bacteria > Bacillati > Bacillota > Hydrogenispora > Hydrogenispora ethanolica. The sequence goes on from NZ_SLUN01000058.1 coordinate 16,187, forward strand.
TCTATTTTGTCTATATATATTCTACATTTAATGTTACCTTGTTGTCAATGTTTATTTTCAATTATTTGTAGGATTTGGATATTCAACCATAAAAGAGGTAGCATTCTATGAGCTTCGGCGAGAAAATCAGGAATCTTCGAAAAGCCCAAAATATGTCTCAGCAAGAGCTGGCTAAAATACTAGACGTGCATCCCAAGCACATCAGTAGATATGAAAACAATGTATCGCAACCATCCTTGGAGGTGCTGCTAAAACTGCGGGATCTATTTCATGTGAGTCTGGACTATTTGGCCACTGACGAGGATTCGCATGATTTTCATTATAAGGACAAGGAACTGGAGAGCTATTTTGAAGCGGTTGATAGGTTAAACGAAGAAGATAAGCAAGTTATCAAAAAGATTATTGAAGCGATGCTTATAAAGAACAATCAAGTTTAGAAGCCAGCTTTTGAATCGGTTATTGCTTATCACGTTCTTTGAGATCTTCTGTATACTCATTCAAAATATCATCATAAAGAAAATCCAATCGTTTTTCGAGTTTTCCGCCCATTCAATAGTCGTGGGAACACTCAGCCTTATCTGTAAACCGATATACCACCCCATCACTCCGCAACCTTTACTCCACTAGCACCGTCGCAACCTTCATCGAACCCAAAATAAAATTTACCACGACAACAACTTCCCTCTAATATCACCTCTGTACAGAAAAAAACCAGGGCCAGTTGGACCCTGATATTAATTCATTAGTACAATTCTTTTTATTCGTTTTGATTAAAAATTTTCCACTCGGCATTTTCGCTCTCTCGAACCAGTTCCGTTCCAGGTGGTTCTTCGATTAAGCCTGATAAACTTGGTTCAACTTCTAAAACTTCGTCAATCCCCCAAACCTGAGCAGTATCTTCATCTTCAAATTCAACAGAATTGCAAAGAAATTGCCAGCCACTATCGGCGCCATCGAGCGGTACATCTTTTATAGCACGTAAAATGGCATATCCTTCCTTAGCTATATGTTCACACACTATAGCTGCTCTATTATCCTCGCGACGCTTATTCATTTTTTTCGTCCTCACTTTCATCTTTTGAACCCTTTGATAAATTTTCTTCTCGAGAAAGTACTTGACCATTAGAACTACTATTTGTTCCCCCATTGGCTTTTGACTTGATATGGTCTACTTGAGCTTCATCAGGATTGGCTTTTTGACCCTTTTTAGATTGGGTAGGAGGATTTAATTGTTTACCACTTTTATCTGATACTAGCTGACCACCATTTCGTTGCTTATTTTTCTCAAGTATTTCTTGTTTTTGCCGTCTCGTAAAATTGCCGCCTTCTCTTACACCAGTTCTTGGGTTAGCAACATCGCTATATTTACCTATTGTTGAACTATTTCTTATAGCTTCCTTTATTGTCTCAACAAGAGTAACGGTCGCCCCAATCCCCATGATAGCAGCTTCAATAATCTCCGGTGTAGCTGCTAATACAAAAGCAAAATGCCCATCCGGATCAACCCTGTTTATCGGGTTATTCTGACAATACGCGTACTGGTTGTACTCCGCTAAATCATCACTTCGCATCATGAAACTCTTGTCAGCCGTTATATAGAAATTTCGCTCGTCATTTGGCAGATTCGTATACGTATCCGCCGTTATAAACCTTCCCACTTCACTATCATAGAACCTCGCCCCGAAATACTTCAACCCCGATGCCGCATCCTCAGCCTTATCGGTAAACCCATACTCCGTTCCGTCCCCGGAAGCGACTTCCTTCTCCCCATACGGCGCGAACTTGTACTCCGCTATTTTAGCCCCAGCGGCATTAGTCACTACCCGGGTCGAACCCAAATGATCCTTATGGTAAAATTTTACTACGCCGCCCTTCTCTTCAGCAACCGCAGTCTTCCCAGCATAGATCCGATAGAGATAACTCCCGTCATTCGGGGAATACTCCATCAGCGGATTGGCCCCGCTATAGAGATAATAGACCGTCTTGCCGCCTTCGATCTTCTTGATCCTCATCCCGTTGCCGTCATAGACGGACTCTACTTGCGTTGCGGCGTTTTTCGTCACCTTGGTCAGCCGGGATTCGCCGTCATAGAGATATTGCCAGGTATCCCCGTTCGCCTTCCCGATTCTCGCGCCAAAGGCGTCATTGGTATACGAGGTGGTACCCATCGTCCATAACCGGTTTGCCAGATCATAGCTGAACGACGTTACTCCCTGACTGGCGCCATTCAAGAACTTCGTCTTGCTCGCCATGTTCCCCGCCCCGTCATAGTTCCAGCGGGTGCCGTTAGCGCTCGACAATTGCGATAGCGGCTTGTTCCCATACCAGGTCAACCGGTTCAATCCGTCGTAATTGTAATAATCGGTGTTAATCTGGGTAATGTTCCCCACTGGATCGTAAGTGTAGCTGAGATTCAATAAGTTTCCCTGTCCGGCCTTGATATTGGTCGGCCGGTCGTTCACATCATAGGTATAGTTATTGGCCACGCCGTTGGTATATACCATCTGCAGCAGCTTGTTATCCCCGTCATAACTGCAGGAGTTGACGAACCCAGGGATCTTCAGCAGCCGGTCCAACTCGTCATATTGATAGGTGACCGGAGCCGTCCGGTTGGGATAGGTAATGCTGGTCATCCGGCCAAAGGTGTCATACCCGTAACCGAATACGAAGTTCCGGCCATCCAGTACCGCCGTCAGGCCGGTCACCCGGTTCCGGGCGTCATACGTGTAGGTATAGCTTACGTTCGAAACCGTTTGGGTGAGAACATTGTCATTGTTGTCATAGGTATAGCTCACGGTCCGGTTGTCCGGCTCCGTCACGCTCTTCAGCCGGTATCCGGCGAAGAACTCATAATTCATCGTCTTGGTTCTGGAACCGACTGTCTTTGTCTTCAGATTCCCGACATTGTCATACGTATAGACCTCCGCCGCCAGCGGGTTGGTTCCGTCCTGCGGATAGTCCACTCGGGTCAATCGTCCCAGATTGTCATAGGTGTAGGTGGTTTTGACATTCCGGGCGTTGGTGACCTGGATCAGGCGCGAATCCGTTTTGTCGGTCAGCGGATCGTCGAATGAATCGTATGTATAAGTCGTGCTATAGGAGGTATTGGCGTCGGGATGCTCGATCACTTGGATTAGCCGGTCCAGCAGATCGTAGGTTTGTGTCTTTTGATTGCCGTTGGCGTCGGTGGTGGTCACTGTTCGATCGTCCCAACTGGCGGTGGAAAAGGTCCCGTCGGGGAAGGTCGTTTTAATCAACCGGTCCAACTCGTCATAGCCATAGGAAGTGGTATGGCCCAGGTTGTCCTTGGCCGTCGCCAACCTGCCGTTGGTATCGTAGGCCGATTCTTTGACCGTGACCCAACCGCCGTTCAATTTCCGCTGAATCTGAGTGGGTTTCGCGAAGAGCGGGTCGTAAACAATCCGGCCTTCCTGCCAGCCGGCGCTGTCATTGCCGTACTTCAGGCTGACGATGTTATTGACATCATCGTAACTAATCTGCCGGGTCACTGCGACCTTGGAATCGGAATGGACCAACGTTTCACTGGTCAAGCGTCCTACCGCGTCGTAAGTATAGAGAAAGACATTCCCTTTCGGATCGGTGGCCCGGGTGCGCTTGCCGATATCGACGTCGTAATCATAAGTGGCGATGACGGTGCCATCCGCTCTTTTCACCGCCGTTAGAAAAGTTGAGTTGTACGGGGCGGCGGCCTTGTATTCAAAATAGAGAATGTTGCCGTTGGCGTCTTTTTTGGAAAGCATATTTCCGTACTGGTCGTATGTGCAATAAGTATCTACATATGACCCGTTATAGACTTCCCGGGTTTGCAATAAATTGCCTTTGGTATCGTATTGATAGTGGGTCTGCTTAAGTTGGGTGGTGTTATGCACCGGATCAGTGACCAGCGTGGCTTGGGTAACCATTTGATTGAAACCAGCTCCGGTGGTGAAAAGCCCGTCTTGGAGTCGGCTATCTTTCATTGAAAGTTTGAAGTAATTAGGATCTACGTGAGGTAAACTTATATAAAGAAAATTAGAATTTGCATAGGCCATATACGTAATATTACCGTTTGGAGCGGTAACTATCATTGGATTACCAGCATTGTCATAAGTAGTATTAGTGATTATTGGTGAACCCATTTCACCATTTGCCTTAGCAAATTCTGTTTTGATGCTAATAGGAAGGAAAGTTTCAAGGCCAATACTATAATAACTATAATTAGTTCGTTTAATTTTTTTACCGGAAAGGTCAAATACTTCCTCACATTGAGTGGGCCTTATTGGAAGCCAATATTCACCGCTAAATATATAATTTTTTCGGCAAAAACCATCTGAGAAATCTGTAGAACCATTTTCGTTTTTTTTGTAAAAATTAACTTTTATGGGTCGACTTTCTCCGGAGCGGTAAAACTCTTGTATTTTTTGATTAATATCAACACGATACTTAGTATAGGCGCCATTAGGATATATAATTTGGGAGAAACCTATCGACGGATCATTAAGGATACCCAATCTGAACTCAGCTTGATAATAATAAGTTGTTGTTCTTCCTAAAGCATCTGTGAATTTCTCCCACGATGGTAAAGGTTTATTATCGGAGGATCTAGTTAGAATTGTTTTTAAACTACCATCTTTTAATTGCTGTTCAACTTTTTGCAGGAGCATTGTACCATCCGAGTACATATAACGAAAATGAAACGTTCGACCTATCGAATCAATTAATTTGGTTATACGTATATAACCATTTTCTTCATACATAAAATAGTAAATAATCGAATTTCCTTTAGGATCGGTTATTTTCTGGGCATTCCCCAGATATTGAATAATAGTTCCGTCGTTAAAACAAACTGTATCATTATTCCAAGTTGTTTTTCGTATATCTATCCGCTTACCGTATACCCATGGGACATTATAGGATGATATATCGTACTTTCCACCATCAGGAAGATATAATATGCCCCCATCATCAAAAGGAACCAAAAATGGTAAAGCCCACCTCCAGTATTGGCTTATACAAAGTGGATCATTATAAGCAGTGCCCAATCCAGTTTGAACAAAACATCTTGAAAGATTTAGATCTAATCCTCTTCCTTTCAGTGAAAGCACTGGGGCCAACACCTTCGTATCCAAATTCATCAGATTGACATGTTCCTCTCCATTGCTAACATATTCAACAAAAGGATTGAGGCCATTTCCATCCCATCCTCCGCTTATTCCCAGCAGATACTCGCTAAAATGACTCAACTCAACATCAAGCGCTTCTTCAGAACGATTAATCCTTTGTTTAGTGAGCATTTCCAGTCGTTTTGCTTCGCGATCAATATAGAAGAGGTGAACATTGCTTAGTGAGTAACCAGGCGGCAATTCTTTTGAATCAACCTTAATCCGAATTTTCAACGGATCTTTGAATTTGGTTCCGTGAGGGCCGAATTGATAAGTTTTTAGTGCTCGGATGAAATTAAGCGGCTTCTGAATGCCAGTAAGAGCCGGTTCGATCTCTTGTATTTCAATTTGATCAACGGGAACATTGCCAGGCGCTTCTACTTGAAGGTCATTGAATTTAATCTTCATACTGCGCCCTTTTTCAAGTTTGAAGGTTTTCATTTCGCCGGGCGCTGCAATTGTTGGAGTTGCGTAAAACAAAGCGCCTATAATTAATAGGATAGTTAGCCAAGCCTTGATAAAAAATTTCACGCGAATCCACCACTTTTCATTATTAATATTCGTGATGGAATAAATTTCTTTGAATTCTTAGAAAATCCTTTTATTACATAACTAACAAATCTAAATTCATCACCAGATGCCTAAAACCTCAACTCTATTCCCGCTATGACCCTACCCCCGTTTCCAACCGTCCACTCCACCCGCACCGGCATAGCCAAGTCGAACTGCTTCCCACTCCATTGCCAGGCGTCGTATTGACCATAGACCGTACGGAATGAATTACCACGGGTATTAATTCCAGCCATAACCCCAACACGCCACCTTTTTTCCTCTTTCGGTACCGCAATCGCAACCTCGACTGAATCTGCAAACTCCGTGTCCGGCCGGATCCCGCCATCATCCTCGACCGTTACGGTGGTTTTGCCCACTACAGGATGCTCTCCCTGTCCAACTACATCCCCGGTATCCGCATCCTTGTAAACGGTAGAAACAAACCCGGCGACTGGTATCTTTACCGAATCGCCGGGTTTTTAAAAGGGAGGATAAGGGGGTATGTATGCTGCCGGAGAGCTCGCCTTTACTCTCCTTACTCAATTTAACGTCCGCCTGCGGCTTTTGTTCCCTGTTTGGGTTCTCAAACCGTAGTTTTCCTGACCTTTTCCGTCCAGGCCGAACCGGGTCGGATCCGGAAATACTATCCCTGCCGAGCTCGGCAACAATAAATCCAGCCAGAAAGAAAGATTATGTTATCCATATATGTTGCAATAAGTTTTTGTACACTCAAATCATTGCAACATATTTCCTTGATTCATAAGTTGAAATAAATACCGTGATTTGTCCTTTTCCAGCCATGCTTTACGGCTGGAAAAGCTTACTCCAAAATTTATTTCAACTTATCTTTTACAACTTGAATAAAAAAGCGGAATTTGATACTATAATAGAAAAGGGAGAGGGTCTTACGACCCCCTCGACTTTCGGGATTTGGAAGACAGCCGTTGCGGGGCTGTTTTCCGCTTTTTAGACCCGGAAAAATCCTTCCAAGTTCCATACAGAGCCAGCACTCCTGTCGCCAGGGCGACCAGATCGATGAGTACCTTGAGCAGTTTCTCCAGGACCTTCAAAACGGTTTCCAATCCCACCACCTCCTTTCGGAAGTGTATTCAGCCTATAAGCTTTATACAGGCTGAACTAACCTTCGAAAGGAACGCCGCTCCAAAATCCCTAAGGCAATGATAGCAAATTCTGGATAGAAAAACAGCCCTCATTCAAAGCTGCCCATTTCCTTGGGTTCAAGCAATTGATAATGCTTTGCCATCAAATAATAGAAAATAACCGCTAAAATAAACCAATGGACTACACTCCAATGAATAAACACCAATAGCCGAAGTTGCACTAAAATAGTACCGACCGCCGCGGTTAACCCACTATACATCAAAATATAGAGCCAAAAAATATACCTTTTCTTCTGTTCAGGTAAAAAATAAATAAAAACGATATTGGTTGGCGTCCAACTTAAAACCGTCCAAAGAGGAAGGACCCCTAAATTAAAGGGTTCTATGTTAAGATATTTGATCAAATGCAAAACGCTGAATAAGGTCTCTACGATAAAATCCAGCGTTGAACCCCATAATAGTCCAAACCAAAACAATTTTTTAATTTCTCGTTTTGGAACAAAAACAAGCATAAAAGAGAGCATGATGAAAGCAAATAAAATATAGAGTTGTATGGGTTTTAGCAGCGTTCTTACCTCCAATCGCATTCTCTTCCTTATTATTTCCAATTGGGAACCGATATTCCAGCATATTTTTGGATCGGAGAGAATTCCATAATTTATAAAATAATCTCTCGCCCACAATATATCTAATAGGTATATCCGGGCTTTGCACTATATATGGGTGAATACCCCTTTGGAAAAATGCGTTAAAGCATCGCGATTTTCAAAAATTCCTTTCGATGGATTGTACCACCGGAGTAGCAGGAATACTAAAACCATGAAAAAGGCGGAGTTAATTTCGAAACTGAATTGGTTTTACAGTTTAGAACTCAATCAAGTCGATCTTGATATGGCTCAAAGCAGAATGCTCCGCGGCACTTACGAAAGTATGGTTTTTGAACGAACCGCCTGGATTGAACAAGAACACGTTGACAATATCAAAAAAGAAATCATATAGGTAAAAACCCGCTTCCTTGGCTTGCGCTTGAAGGCGGGTTTTTGTTTACACTCCGGGCCCGGACGGCTGGGTGTTGCTTCAGCTTATTTCATTCAATGATTGATCCGAATCCAAGATAATCGCAACGGTTAGCTATCCAATAACCGTTTCTGTCCCTCCAAATGCCTAATCTCTTCGATGTCTTGGGTACATTCCATGCATCCCAGATAATTGCCATGTTCGTCGCGGAGCGCATAAAATTCAATTAGAATCTTATGGGGCTTTCCTTGCGAACCCAACGGCACCGGCAGATCAATCCAAAAACGGGCTTTATCGCTCTTTCCAGCTTTCATGTCATTGACGATAGCCTCTACTTTCGGCAAGCTCTTCTCGGGATGACAATTGCGGAAATTCAATCCCATGCAACTCATCGGCCGGACAAACAGGCGTGTTTCATGTTTGTTCCATCCGACCACCTCATCATTGGCGTCAATGACCGTGATCTCCATCGGTACGGTTTCAAACATGGATTTCACCATAGCTTCGTTCAGCTGTTCCAGCATTGATTTTCCTCCTGTGAATCGTTATTTATGCGATATGCAACGCCGTGTTTTATTCGGGCGGGATGCACCAACATTTACGAAGATGCGGCGCTTCGTGCGGCCGCCTTTCCTTTGGGGATGATGGCTCGAAGTATTTCTCGTTCTGCTTCGCTTAACTTTACTGGATATCTTTGGGGTCGCATCGCTTGGTTCCGTTTTAATTTTTTATTCCTTCATTATACCTTTTTTTCCCTCATTTCTCTACTTCTTATCCTGATGTTGTACTATATAGGATGAAATAAATTTCTTTTCAATATTTACATTCCTAATGCAACGACATTTAACAAAGCCGTTTGCATAGAAGACCGAATGCAAATGGAATTAAAGCGGAATTTATTTCATCCTATTCCAGCGGTAATAAGTTATCAACTTTCGCAGAGAAAAAAGTAGTCGAAGTCGTGGATACAAAAGCATGAAAAGAAAAACAGAAAGATACCTTGACAAACAGCTTTTGGTTTTTCTTATCAAACTCAAATATCGATCGAACCTTTTTCTTTCGCAATAGCACCCGCCTTCAAGGATGAAGGCGGACGACGCATATTTT
>NZ_SLUN01000059.1 GCF_004340685.1 Hydrogenispora ethanolica
TTGTTTCGTTAGAAGCCCGAAATCCTGCTGTCTAAACGTTGATTAAGTGCTCCATGGGCTCCTTTTTCGTTGCCGTTTGTATTTTCTAAGTAGTGAGCTCGCTCAGTCACTCGGCAAGCTCTTTTTGTGGATAAGCGAGCTGGTTTTGTGAATGGGAGAGCTTGCTCAGTCGTTCAGCAAGCTCTTTTTGTGGATAAGCGACCTATTTTTGTGGATAAATAGATCCGTTTAACGTGGTTAATGATTTTGGCTGTGGATAAGTCGGGAAAAATGCGGCGAAAACCTGGTGCAGTCAGAGGTCGAGCGGAGCGAAGTGGATACTCAGTAAACTTAAAAATCCATTTTCTATAAATTGACCCGTGCGCACCTTGGGGTTCAATCGCTAACTTCAGAAGGTATTCTTTATCCATGGTCTAACGTTAAACGCTTCCAGGCTTCCCGAATGAGATCGGGGTAATCGGAGCAGATGCCGTCAACACCGCCAGTGATCAATCGGGCCATTTCGGTTTCGGACTGAGTGGTCGCTCCGACTAAAACTTGGTGAGCGTGGGCCCTGGCTATCTCATGAGATTGAACTTGGATTCCTCCGGCTGGGCAAGGATGAATTACCTCCGCCCTAGCTATTAAAGCATCCAACCATGGCTCAACGGGAGCTCCGATATATAAGATCCCCGTTTTTAACTGTGGCGCGACTTTTTTAAAGTTGCGAACGATGGAATGGTCGAACGAGATGATCTCCACCTGCTCCGCCATGTCATGCTCAAAAATCTTTTCCACCGCAAGTGCGATATTTTGCTCGGTCCAATCGGGCGCGGCTTTGATCTCCACCAAAGCAGCCGCCCGGCCGTGAATCAGATCCAAGACCTCTTCAAATAGAGGAATTCTGGCGCCGGAATATTCCTCGGCGAACCAAGCGCCCGCGTCGAGCCTTCTGAGTTCTTGATATGAAAAGTCGCTGACCCGGCCTTGACCGTCGGTGGTCCGGTTGACGGTTTCATCGTGAATCACCACAATCTCGCGGTCGGCTGTGAACCGCAGATCAAATTCCACCATGGTAGCACCCAGTTCTAAGGCTTTTAAAAAGGATGGGACGGTGTTTTCCGGCGCATAGCCTTTGGCTCCCCTGTGCCCGATGATCTCAAAACGACTGTATAAAGCCATCCTCCATTCCTCCTCGTTGTTTATGAAATATGTTAAACCGTTGGGATAAACTATGGCCGAAAGCAGAGAGTCATCACGAAGGCTCCGAAAGGCAATCTTATCCTTTCAAACCTTCGGTGGCGATTCCCCGGATAAAATATTTCTGTCCGATGATGAACACCACCAGGGAAGGGATGAGAGCGATGGTCGTGGCGGCCATCAGATAGTGCCACATGATACCCGTATCCTCCGGAACCCGGAAACGGGCCAGTCCGACGGTGATCGGCCGGATTTGATCGCTATTGGTCACAATTAACGGCCAAAAGTAATTGTTATAATGATGAATAAAGTTAAAAACCATAAAAGTCACAATGGCCGGTTTGCTCAAAGGCACCATCACCTGACGCAGGATCCCCAGATGATTGCAGCCGTCTATGGCAGCAGCGTCCGCCAGATCCTGCGGAACTTTCATGAAAGCTTGACGGACCAGAAAAATGCCGAAGGGACTGGTCAGCATGGGAACGATTAACGCATAATACGTATCAATCCATTTGAAAGCGGATAGGATCATGTAAATGGGTATCACCCTGACTTCCAGGCTCACCATCATGATGGCCAGGATGGACATAAACAGAAAGTTTTTTCCAAAAAATTGAAAACGGGCAAAAGCGTATGCCGCTAAAACCACGGTAAAAAACTGACCGGCAATGATCGTGGTCGTAATAAACAGGCTGTTCAGCAAATAGCGGGTGAACGGAGCCGCCCGCCAGGCATCGGCATAATTATGCCATTGCATTTTCGCCGGAATCCAAATGATCGGGTATTTGCATACCTCGTCCAGGGTTTTTAAAGAACCCGATACCATCCAAAAAAACGGCAGCGCAAAGAGGATTGCGCCAGCGATCATCGCGACATGTCTGAAAATTACGCCCAGAAAACTCGGCCAACTATTCGCAATCCTGCTCATTTTCACACCTTTGTACCTCTTTTACTCTTTAATAATGGACCCATTTGTCTGATAACTTAAATTGAGCAAAAGTAAAAATCATTAATATGCCGAGGACAATCATGGCCACGGCAGAGGCGCTTCCTGCCTTAAACGCAACAAAGGCTCTTTCGTAAAGATAATAAACCAATAGATTGGTACGATTGGCAGGACCGCCTCCGGTCATTACGGCGACCAAATCAAACTGGCTGAATGAATCGATGACCGATACAATCAGAACAAATAAGGTGGTCGGCGAGAGCATCGGCAAGGTCACCCGCAAAAATTGCCGCCAAGGGTTGGCGCCATCCATTGCCGAGGCTTCATAGAGTTCCCGGGGAATATTTTGTAGTCCGGCCAAATAAAGCAGGCAGAAATATCCGGCACCCTTCCAAACCGATATGAAAACAATGGCGGGCAAGGCCCACCGGGTACTGGCCAGCCAACTGATTCCGCCCAGGCCCAGCAGTTCCAAGAACCAATTGAGCATCCCGTAATCCGGTTCCAAAATATACATCCATAAAATTGCCACATTGACGGTTGGAATGACCCATGGCGAAAAGAACAAGGCGCGGAAAAATTTCTTTCCGAGCACCGGCCCGTTGAGCAGCATGGCTAATGCCAGAGCAAAAAGCATAGTTAGCGGAACATTTAAAACTGTAAAGTAGCAAGTATTGGCAAGCACTTTCAAAAAATCGCCGGAAAGCAACAGATCCAGATAATTTCCCAGGCCGACAAAGACTTTGGCATTGATAAAATTCCATTGGACCAAGCTAGTGGCAAAACTATCGATGATCGGGATTAAGCCAAATACAATGATAAAAAACATGGCCGGAAAGATCATCCCATACGGCAAGAGCCGCTTCCCATAGTCGTTCTGCGACAATACCATCATCCTCCAAGTCCCTATCCTTCAAAATGCAACAACATTAAAAGCCATGTGATAAAGTCTTTCGAAACGGAAGTCAGCTTGCAAAAAGATTTAAAACGACTTTATCACTTGCTTTTCTGAGCTTTTGTGTTCACCCTGACCTTCGGGCAGGGTTTATCACAACGCTTTTAATTGGATCCATAAGTCGAAATAAAATTTTTTGGGATACCTTGAATCAAGGTATCCCCCGTATCGATTGGTTTATTTCTTCAGTTTTTGGGCTGCTTCTTTCAGCACACCGGATGCCGGAGTGTCACTGATGATAATCTCCTGCATGGCGCTTTCAAAATTTTTAATGACATCCAGGAAGTTTTCGGAGGATGGGATGGAATGGGCATATTTCAACTGGTCGACAGCCACTTTATAATTGGGTTTTTCTCGGTAGAACTTTTTCATCTCCGGTAATTCCAGCGCCGCTTTATTCACCGGCATATAGCCGGTCTCCCGGCTCCATGTTGCTTGGACTGCCGGACTCACGAAATAGGAGATAACCTCCCAAGCGGCGTCTTTCTTATCCTTTGAAGCTTTTTCAGCCACGAACAAACTGCCCCCGCCGTTCGGAACCGTATTGCGATGGCCTTCAAACCGTGGCACAAACGTCGCGCCGAAATTAGCGGTAATTTTCGCTAAATCCCCGCTGGAACCGATGTACATCGCCACTCGACCTTGGTTAAAATCCTGAATGGTTCGGTCCCAAGCTCCGAAAACAGCACCGGCATTAATCTTAGCGACCCGGTAGGTATTTACCATATCCGACAAGAAATCCAGACAAAAGGCCACTTTCTGTGAGTTGAACAGGACTTGTTGCGTGGCGGAATCGGCGATCTCTCCGCCGTATGACCAGATCATTGGAGCAACTAGCCACCAATGGATAATAGGGCTATATCCATAGGTCAGAACGCGACCGTTTTTATTTTTCTTGGTAAGCTTTTTGCTGTATTCAAGTAATTTCTCCCAGGTAGCAGGAGGACTATTGGGGTTCAAGCCCGCTTTGACAAAACAATCTTTATTATAATATAGAAGCGGAGTGCTTCGATTGAAAGGAATTGCCAAGAATTTATTCTGGTGCTTGCTGTCCGCCAGTAAGCCATCCAGAAAAGTGTCGGGATTCACTTTAGGGTCTTTATCAACATAACTGCTGAGATCGGCCAGCGCCCCGGTGGGTCCGAAAACTCCCGTTCCTTCAATCGGCAACTGAATGAGGGTTGGCGGATTCCCCGCGGCGATGGCAGCCATGAATTTTTCCTGAAGCAGATAATAGTTTCCTTGGAATTGCAGCTCGACATTTACCTTGGATTGCGATTTATTGAAATCATCGACCAACGACTGTAAGATATCCCCATTGCGGCCGCCCATGGCGTGCCAAAATTGAACGGTGACCGCCTTTTCCGCCGCATGAATTTGAAAAGTAAGGCCAATAACAGACAATAAAGCGATCCATAAAATGATCCGATACTTTTTCATCGAACATGTCTCCTTTACAATTTTTTCAAAGACAGTTAAACTCTGATTCCACCTCCTTTTGCAGCGAATCTTTCATAAGGATTGGTCAACCAACGCCTCTCACTTGGACAGATCGACTTGGATGACTTCCGTGCCATACTGCTCCAGTCGTTCTTTCGCATTTTGGTCAAGATTGGAATCAGTAATCACAACATCAATCTTTTCCAACAAAGTCACGAAGGCGTGGGAAAATTTGCCGATCTTAGTGGAGTCACAGACTACAATCTTCTGTTCGCTCGATTCAAGCATCAATTTTTTAATCTGGGCCAGATAAAAATTGCCGTCGGTAATGCCGAAGTCCAAGTGGAGTCCGGTGACGCCAATGATCGCCCGATGGGCTTTGAACTGGGCCAGATTATGCTCAGCCAGCGGCCCGGTTAATTGCAGATGGCTCTTTGACAGATTGCCACCGATTAAAACGATCTCCATGCCCGGTTTGCTAGCCAGCTCAACCGAGATCGGAATGGAATCGGTAATCACTACGACATCGGTTACATCCTGAATGGACCGAGCTACCTGGAAAGTGGTTGTCCCATTGGCCATCATGATGATTTCTTTGGAATGGATTCGTTTCGCACACTCGATTCCTATTTTCTCTTTTGCGCTTTGGCAGTCTTTCATTCGAGCATGAAAAGACGCCGGAGTTACAGCTTGGGCGGTAGATACAGCCCCGCCATGAGTTCTTCGCAACTCACCGCTTCTCTCCAGTTCTTGCAGATCTTTACGGACTGTAACTTGTGAAACATTCAATACCAAACTAAGTTGCGCGACGGTTATTTCCTGTTCCTTATCGAGTAGCGACTTGATCCTTTGTTTCCTTTCCGATGCGGCCGTCATCCCCAACATTCCCCCCATCTTTCTCTGATTGACTGGCCAATCTTTACTGTCTTTAATGTAATCGATATGCATTATCAAATTTCGTATTTTCATTTAAGCTTCATTTAAATATCGGATAAGTTTCATTTGCTTTCTTTTTTATTACGTTTCATCGCTTTTTTAGGTCATAAAATACTGAAAAAGAAAGTGAAACGCAAAATTTCGCGAATATCTCCCAATAAAAAAACCGCCGAAAAAGACGGTGTGCTTCAAATTTCTATTTAGCGTGTTTTTGGGAAAAAGCAGGGAAATGATGAAAGTTGGACGAATAAACTTACCATAAATTCCAAGATATATCGGCTGGCAATCTGTCAATCATGGTAGTAAGGGGGATTTCGCTTGACGAAGACGGTTATCATTACCGGGGCTTCACGGGGAATTGGCCGGGCGACGGCCGAGTTGTTTGCGGCACACGATTACAATGTGGTCATCAATTATCAGTATTCCAAAGCCGAAGCGGAGCAAGTCCGGGAGCAGTTGTGCCAGCGAGGGCGCTCTGCGGAGTTATTCCGGGCCGACGTCTCTATCCGTAGTGAAGCCGTGGCGCTGGTTGATTATTGTCAGTGCCGCTTTGGCCGAGTCGATATCCTCGTCAACAACGCCGGCGTGGCCCAGTCGAAATTGTTCATCGATCTCACCGACCAGGATTGGGATAGGATGCTCAATATCAACCTCAAAGGGGTCTTCCATTGCTGCCAGGCCGCTTTGCAGTATATGTTGCCCCGGAAGGCGGGCAAGATCATCAATATCAGCTCGATCTGGGGCATTACCGGCGCCGCTTGCGAGGTCCATTATTCGGCCGCCAAGGCCGGAGTGATCGGCCTGACCAAAGCCCTCGCCAAGGAGTTGGGGCCCTCCAATATCCAGGTCAACTGCGTCGCGCCCGGGGTGATCCGTACCGATATGCTCGCCGATTATACTGATTCCGAGCTGAATGAGCTACGGGAAGCAACCCCGTTACAGCGTTTGGGATCCCCTGAGGACGTGGCGCAAACCGTGCTTTTCCTGGCTTCCGAGGCCGCCGATTTCATCACCGGACAGGTTATCAGCACCAACGGGGGCTTCGTGATCTAAAGCGGGCACCGCCTGATAGCGCCGCAAACCCGGCGACAGATTGCCGTATCCGGGGCTTTCCCCCATGAAACCAACGGGTTTCTCAATTGCCGGAGAAAAGGAAAAGCACTCCCGAATCGGGGTGCTCCTCAAACTGACGCTGATTCCTATCTAGTCTACGAACGCTTTTCCTCTTTTCGTTTCAAATACTCCGGATAGCCGATCTCTTCCAGCAATACCGCTTTATCATTGACTTCCTTGGCCAAACGTTTCTTAAAATCAATCATCTTCTGACGAAGGGTCGAATCCACGACGCTCAGAATCTGCACCGCCAGGATCCCGGCATTCTTAGCGCCATTGATGCCGACCGTGGCCACCGGAATGCCGCTCGGCATCTGAACGATGGAATACAGTGAATCCACTCCGTCCAGGGTATTGGTCTTGATCGGAACGCCGATCACCGGCAATGGCGTCATCGCCGCTAACACGCCGGGTAAATGCGCCGCGCCGCCCGCGCCCGCGATGATCACTTCCAGACCCCGTTCCGGGGCGGTGGAAGCGTATTCGATGGCCCGTTTCGGGGAACGGTGCGCCGAAATGATGGTCATTTCGTAATCCACCCCGAATTCATTCAGTACTTCGGCGGCCTGCTTCATCATCGGAAGATCGCTATCGCTGCCCATCACAATTCCCACTAATGGCATCTGTCCCACTCCTATCCTGACATTTCAAATACTATAAGTTGTCTGATTTTATCTACTGCCCTTTACCATTCAATTCCTTATCGGTCAACGAATCGCACGATGCGCCAGACCGATCAGGCTTTTTAGGTCCGTTCGCTGTTCGGCGAGAAACTCTTTGATCCCCGCAACCACCCGCGCCGGAGTCATCGGGTCGTGGAAGGTGCCCGTGCCGATAGCGACGGCCGAAGCCCCGGCCATCATGAACTCGATCGCATCGGCCGCCGTGGCGATTCCCCCGATTCCGATCAAAGGCAGGGAGACTTTCCGGTAGACCTGCCAGACCATTCGTAAAGCCACCGGCTTAATAGCCGGGCCCGATAGACCGCCCACCACATTGGCCAGGACCGGCCGGCCTTTTCGGATATCAATGGCCATCCCCAGCAACGTATTGATAAGGCTGAGGCAATCGGCACCCGCCTCCTCCACCCGCTGGGCAATGAGCGTCACATCGGTGACGTTCGGCGAAAGCTTTACAATCAAAGGTTTCCGGGTCGCCCGACGCACTTCCCGGGTAACCCGGTAGGCCGTCTCGGGATCAGTTCCGAAAGCCATGCCGCCTTCTTTCACATTCGGACAGGAAATATTCAATTCAAAACCGGAGATCTCCGAATAATCCGTCAATCGCTCGACGACCCCCACATAATCGGGGATAGTCTTTCCAACCACATTGACAATGACTGGGGTTTGAAAAGGCCGCAAAAACGGGATAGCCTCCCGGATGAACGCCTCAACCCCGGGATTTTGCAAACCGATGGCGTTCAACATTCCAGCGGGAGTTTCATAGACCCGGGGCGGCGGATTCCCCGGCCAAGGCTCCAGGGAGACTCCTTTGGTCACCACCGCTCCAAACGTATCCGGAGCGAAAAACGGCAGATATTCGCGGCCGTAACCGTAAGTTCCGGAAGCTGGCAACACCGGATTTCTTAGTGTCAACCCAGCCAGCCGGATTTCCAGCGAAGGTTCGTTCATTCCAAATCCACCTCATCCATGGCGAAAACCGGGCCATCCACACATACCCGGCGATAACCTGCCTTGTGTTTACAGACGCAACCCAGGCATGCCCCTACTCCGCAGGCCATATAGGACTCCAACGACAATTGCCCGGCGATCCCGCGCTCCAGCGCCACTTGGCGCACTGCTTTCAACATCGGAGTCGGACCGCAGGCCACCATAAAATCGTAATCTTTCTGGCGCAGTTGCGCCTCAAGAACGGCGGTAACCAGCCCCTTCCGGCCATAGCTTCCGTCTTCCGTGACGGAGTGGACCCGTATATCCGCCGCTTCCCACTGCTCCAGCACCAAGAGATCGCGCTGCGTCCGCCCGCCGTAAAAGAGCTCCACCCGAAGCCCCGGCCGAGCGCGCCGCAACTCCTCCGCCAGGCAGAAAAGGGGCGGCATGCCGACCCCGCCGGCGACCAGAGCCAAGCTTTGCGCCGCATCGGGGATGGCAAAACCATTGCCAAGGGGTCCCCAGATCTTCATCAACATTCCGCGCTGCTTCGCCGCCAATTGCGCGGTACCTCGCCCGACTGCTTTAAAAATCATGCTGACGCTTCCGCCATTCCGGTCGATCCGGTAGAGGCTGATGGGACGAGCCAGCAACGGATCGAGGCTGCCGTCATCTCCGGCCCGGACCTGGATGAACTGCCCCGGTCTGGCCTCAGCGGCTAAGCCCGGCGCCAGTAGGTCCAGGCGATAATATCCCGGGGCTAAGATTTTCATTTCTTGAACTAATGCTTCCTGCTGAATCATGATGCCCCCGTCTCAAATGACTTGGCGATAGCGGTAATCCCGAAAATCTTGAATCGGAATCGCCGAATCCGGTTCCCATCCTTCTTCCAACGCCAGCAATACATGCAGAAAAGCAGTGACCGTATCCAAAGACGTCAGACAAGGAATATTATGTTCCACTGAGGCCCGGCGAATTTTAAAGCCATCCCGTTCGGGCGCTTTCCCGCGGGTGATCGTATTGACCAGCAGCTGCACCTCGCCACGTTTGATGGCGTCGAGAATGTTCGGCGACTCCTCATCGATCTTATTCAACTTCGTGACCGGAACGCCGCGCACCCGCAGATAAGCGGCGGTACCCATCGTCGCCAGGATGCGGAAGCCCCTTTCGGAGAGTCTTTTGAGCAATGGCAGCGCTTCGGCTTTATCCCGGTCCGACAAGGTGGCCAGTATCGTGCCACCCCGGGGCAGATTGTAACCGGCTGCGACAAATGCCTTATACAGAGCCCCGGCATAAGTCCGGTCAACTCCCATCACTTCCCCGGTGGATTTCATCTCCGGACCCAACGAAATATCGACTTGGGTTAGTTTCGAAAAGGAGAAAACGGGCGCTTTCACCGCAATCAGCTTGGGCTCCGGCCACATGCCCCCGGCATAACCTTGGTCATGCAACGTTTGATGGAGAATCGCCCGGGTGGCTACTTGGACCATGGGGATTCCGGTAATCTTGCTCATAAACGGCACCGTCCGGCTCGACCGGGGATTAACCTCGATACAATACACCTCGTCGTCAGAGAGGACGAACTGAATATTAATCAATCCGACCACTTTTAAAGCCTTCGCCAATCGCAAAGTGTAGCTTAAAATCTTTTCCTTCTCGCCCATGCTCAGATGTTGGCTGGGATAGATGGCAATGGAATCTCCGGAGTGGACTCCGGCCCGTTCCAGATGCTCCATAATCCCCGGTATCAACACGTTCTCTCCGTCACAGATGGCGTCGACCTCACATTCCCGGCCCGAGACATAGCGATCGACCAGGACCGGGTGTTCGGGAGCGGCTTTCACGGCAGAGGTCAAGTAATTGCGAAGCTCGTCGAAGTTATAGACGATCTCCATCGCCCGTCCGCCCAAGACGTAAGAAGGCCGTACCAATACCGGAAAACCAATCTCCTTGGCCACTTCCAGCGCTTCCTCCATCGAAACGACCGTTCGCCCCGCCGGCTTGGGAATCCCTAGATCCAGCAACAACTTGTCGAACCGTTTACGATCCTCCGCCAAGTCAATGGAATCAACGGAGGTTCCGAGGATCCGAATTCCCGCCTGTTCCAGCTTGGCAGCGAGATTGATGGCGGTCTGCCCGCCAAACTGCACAATGACGCCCTCCGGTTGTTCCAACTCCAAGATATGCAGCACGTCTTCCACGGTTAACGGCTCAAAATACAACCGGTCGCCGGTGTCAAAGTCCGTGCTGACCGTCTCCGGATTATTGTTGATGATAATCGCTTCGATGCCGGCATCTTTCAACGCCCATACCGAATGGACGCTACAATAATCAAATTCGATACCCTGGCCGATCCGGATCGGTCCGGACCCGATGACGGCAATCTTGCGTTTCCCAGTGGGAACGGCTTCGTTTTCCCGTTCGTAGCAGGAATAAAAGTACGGCGTAGCCGCCTCGAATTCTGCCGCGCAAGTATCCACCATTTTATAGACCGGGCGCAACTTGTGTTCATAGCGGAACTGACGAACCTCTTCCTCCCGGGATCCAGTGAGCCTGGCAATTTCGCGGTCGGAGAAGCCCAAGCGCTTGGCCGCGGTCAAAACTTCCGGATCGCGGTAGCCGACGGCGCTCAACTGCTTCTCGGTATTAACGATATTCAATAGCTTTTGCAGGAAGAACCGATCCACTTGCGTGCGCCCGTTTAAATCGTCGATGGAATAACCGCGCCGTAAGCATTCGACGAGGAAGAAAAGGCGCCGGTCGTCCGCTGCGACGATAGCGTGCTCCAGTTCTTCGCGGCTCAACTCCGCCGCTCCCGGCAATGCCAAACCGTACTGGCCAATCTCCAGGGAGCGAATCGCCTTCAATAGAGCGGGTTCCAGTGAGCGGTCAATTGCCATAACCTCGCCGGTCGCCTTCATTTGAGTGTTGAGCGTACGGTCGGCTAGGTTGAACTTGTCAAACGGCCAGCGGGGTATCTTCATCACTACATAGTCCAAGGCCGGTTCGAACGAGGCGTAGGTCTTGCCGGTGACGGCATTTTTAATCTCGTCGAGATGGAGCCCGATGGCAATCTTCGCGGCGACCTTGGCGATGGGGTAGCCGGTGGCTTTGGAAGCCAAGGCGCTCGACCGGCTGACCCGCGGGTTGACCTCAATGACATAATACTGGAAGCTGTGCGGATCGAGCGCATACTGGACGTTACAGCCGCCCTCGATTCCCAGCGCGCGAATGATCTTCAGCGACGCCGCCCGGAGCATTTGATACTCCCGGTCGGCCAATGTTTGGCTGGGTGCCACCACGATGCTGTCCCCAGTATGAATCCCCACCGGGTCGAGGTTCTCCATATTACATACCGTAATACAACTATTGTTGGCATCCCGCATTACTTCGTATTCGATCTCTTTAAACCCGGCCACTGACTGCTCCAGCAACACTTGCGTGATGGGACTCAACGTCAAGCCGCGGACCACAATCTCCTCCAGCTCGGTCCGGTCATGGGCGATCCCGCCGCCGGTCCCGCCCATGGTATAGGCGGGCCGGATAATCAGCGGATACCCCACCTTGGCTGCAAAAATTAATGCCTCTTCCAGCTTTGAAATAATGGCGCTTTCCGGAATCGGTTCGCCGATTTCCAGCATCGTCTGTTTAAAAAGCTGGCGATCTTCCGCTTTCTTAATCGCCGTCAAAGGGGTTCCCAACAGCCGGACTTTAAACTCATCCAAAATACCGGCTTCCGCCAGCTTAACCGCCATATTCAAACCGACTTGCCCGCCCAGCGTGGGCAATAAGCCGTCGGGACGTTCCTTCGCAATGATTTGGCGCAACGAATCCACCGTCAGCGGTTCGATATACACGCGATCGGCCATATTGGAGTCGGTCATGATCGTGGCCGGATTCGAATTCACCAGCACAACCGAGAGCCCTTCTTCCTTTAAGGAACGGCAGGCTTGAGTACCGGCATAATCGAACTCAGCCGCCTGACCGATGATAATCGGGCCTGAACCGATAACCATTACTTTCTTGAGAGATTGATCCAAAGGCATGGTTTCACCCACTTGAAAAATATTCGTATTCAACCGTCGATAGCGAATCGACCCAAGGTTTGCTTCTCGAAAAATGAATAATTATAAATAGGAAACGAATTCGTCGAATAAATATTCAGAATCGGTCGGTCCGGGCGCCGCTTCCGGATGATATTGCACCGAGAAGATCGGCAGCTTGCGGTGGCGCAGACCTTCCACCGTACCGTCATTGACATTGATATGCGACACAATGGTCTCCGTCGGGTCGAGGGAATCGGCGCGGACCGCGAAACCGTGGTTCTGCGAAGTAATGGTGACCTTTCCGGTCAGCAAATTCTTGACCGGATGATTCCCGCCGCGATGTCCGAATTTCAATTTGTAGGTATCACCGCCCAGTGCCAAACCGATGATCTGGTGTCCCAGGCAAATTCCGAAAATCGGCAGTCTGCCTTGGAGTTCTTGGACCATTGTAACGGCGTACGGCACATCCTTGGGATCGCCGGGGCCGTTGGAAAGCATGACTCCGTTGGGTTTCATGCTCAAAATCTCTGTGCTGCGAGTATCACATGGCACCACCGTAACCCGGCAGCCATGCGCGGCCAGACGGCGAACGATGTTGCCTTTGGCGCCGAAATCCACCAGCACCACGTGCTTATCTCCTTCGCCCTCGCTATAGATTTGGTCGGTGGTAACGCCCTTGATAAAATCCTGCCCGGAAAGATCGGGGATTGCCGCCACCCGCTCCAAGAGCGCAGCCTCGGAATCATCGGCGGTGGTAATTAGACCTCGCATCGTCCCTTTGCTCCGCAATGTCTTGGTCAGCGAACGGGTATCGATTCCGGCGATACCGGGGATATCGTACTGTTTTAAAAAGGCGTCCAGGGTCAGCTCCGCCCGCCAATTACTCGGTTCCGGGCAATATTCCTTGACGATAAAGCCTCGGGCGTGCGGCCGCCGGGACTCAAAATCAAAGGGATTAATACCGTAATTTCCTATCAACGGATACGTCATGGTTACGATCTGGCCGCTGTAGGAGGGGTCGGTCAAGATCTCTTGATAGCCGGTCATTCCGGTGTTAAAAACCACTTCACCGCCGATCTCCCGAGCCGCTCCAAACGATTGTCCGGTATAGATGCTACCGTCTTCCAGTACCAAGCGAGCCTGTTTCATAGGCCAACCTCCACATTCAATCGAACTTGCCTTCCAAACTGTTCTGACATTCTGTCGCATTTATTGTAACATAAATATACATTATATTAAAATATTTATTCAACGAATTTTTGCCCGTCATACTTTAAAATTCCGTTAACCCAAACCGTTTCAACTCTCGCCTTTAATTTCCTGCCGATGAAAGGAGAATTTTTAGATTTCGATGCAATTTCTTCCGGCTTGACCACCCATTCCCACTCGGGGTCGACGATGATAAGGTCCGCCAGATCGCCGGGCTGCAGCCGGCCGGCGGGCAAGTTCAAGAGCCGGGCCGGGTTGACAGACAGCTTTTCGACTAATTGTTCCTTGGTCAGCCAACCTCCCAGCACCAATTCGGTCCAAGCGACGCTGAACGCCGTCTCCAAGCCGATCATCCCGGTGGGAGCCAGCGCGAACTCACGATGTTTTTCTTCCAAAGAGTGCGGCGCATGATCCGTGGCGATGACCTGGATTGTTCCATCTTGCAAACCCCGGCGGAGCGCTTCTCGGTGCTCCTCGCTCCGCAGTGGCGGGCTGACTCGGAAGGCGGTATCATAATTCTCCAGGGCTTGGTCGGTCAGGGTGAAATGATGCGGCGTCGCCTCGCCGCTGACGTTCAATCCGCGCCGCTTCGCCTCGGCCAACATTCCCACGCCTTTGGCAGTGCTGAGATGACAGAAATGAACCTTGCCGCCGGTATATTCGGCGATGAGTAGGTCACGGGCAATCATCACATCCTCGGCGAGGGCTGGAATTCCGGGTAGGCCCAGCACTGTTGACCAATAGCCTTCATGCATCACCCCGGCATCGGCCAGTTTCGGCTCCTCCTCGTGAAGCAACAGCGGCCGGTCGAACAAGGCTGCATACTCCAGCGCCGACCGAAGCACCGCCGGATTGGTCAACGTCTTGCCGTCATCCGAGAATGCGACCGCTCCGGCCTCGGCCATTTCGCCCATTTCCGCCAGTTCTTCACCCTTCAGGCCCTTGGTAATGGCGCCGATGGGATAAACCTTGGCCCAACCATTCTGACGCGCCTTGCTTAAAACGTATTCAATGACGACTGCGCCATCGGCCACCGGATTGGTATTCGCCATGCACGCCACGGCGGTAAATCCGCCTTTGACCGCCGCCCGGGTGCCGCTGGCGATGGTCTCTTCATCTTCGCGGCCGGGCTCCCGCAGATGACAATGCATATCGATCAGGCCCGGAAGCACCATTTTTCCTTCGGCTTGGATGATTACGGCATCCTCGACCGGCAACTCCTGTCCGACCGCGACCACTTGGCCCGCATCCAACAGCAGATCGCCGACTCCGGAGTACTCGCCCGCTGGATTGACAATCTCCCCGCCCTTAATGCAATATTTCATCTTTGTTGCCTCCTCCGGTTAACAGATATAAAAGCGCCATCCGGACCGCCACTCCGTTGGTGACCTGCTCGGTGATGACTGATTGATCGTGGACCGATACTTCTTCGCTGATCTCTACTCCGAGATTGGCCGGCCCGGGATGCATCACTAATAAATCGGGGCGGGCCTGTCTCAATCGGGATAAGTTGACTCCGAATAATTTGGAATACTCGCGCAATGTCGGAAAGTAAGCTTTGGTCTGCCGTTCCAGCTGAATCCGGAGAATATTGACCACGTCCGCGTCGCGTAATGCCTTGTCCAAATCCGTCTCGATGGTCACGCCAAATTCACCGATTCCTTTGGGAATCAAGGTCGGGGGGGCGACCACCGTAACCTTCGCGCCGAGCTTGGTCAAACCGTAAATATTGGACTTAGCTACCCGGCTATGCAGGATGTCTCCGACGATGACGACATTCAAACCGGCGATCCGGCCTTTCTTTTCCCGAATCGAATAGAGGTCCAGCAATCCTTGGGTGGGATGCTCATGCGCTCCATCTCCCGCGTTGATAACGTGAGCCGCTACCGAATCCGCAAGCAACCTGGGAGTACCGCCCAACGAGTGCCGGATGATGATTAAATCGACTCCCATCGCTTCCAGAGTTCTGGCAGTGTCCACAAAGCTCTCTCCCTTGGCCACGCTGCTAGAGGAGACTGTCAGGTTGACCAGGTCGGCGCTCATCCATTTGCCGGCAATCTCAAAGGAAGTCCGGGTCCGGGTACTCGGTTCGAAAAAGAGGGTTACAACCGTTTTGCCGCGCAAGGTCGGGACTTTTTTCAAATCCCGGCTAAAAATGTCCTTGCAGGCGGTGGCCGTGTCCAGAATCAGTTGAATCTGTTCGGCATTCAGTTCACGCAATCCCAATAGATCCTTGGGGAGTTTTGCCATTCCTTTTTCACTCCATTACTGATTAGATTCGTTTTTCCACTGCATTCCGGAGGATATAAAAAAATCCTCCGGCAAGGGGAGGATGAAACGCCTTTCGGGTCCTCCCTTCACCGTCTCGCGGGGCGGTTTTAAAGGGATTCGTCAGGTGGCGCGTCGTTTTCGGAAATTACCACACAATCTTCGCCATCGCTCTCTTTGAGCTTTACGTGAACTACTTCTCTGGTGGAAGTCGGTACGTTTTTGCCTACATAATCGGCTCGAATGGGTAGTTCCCGGTGACCCCGGTCAATCAGGACTCCCAACTGAATGCAAGATGCCCTGCCAAGATCCATTAATGCGTCGAGCGCCGCTCGGACGGTCCGGCCAGTGAATAAGACATCATCAATGAGAATAATCTTTTTATTATTGATCTTCACCGGAATCTCCGTCCGGTGCAATACCGGCTGGGATGAGATGAGCGACAAGTCGTCCCGGTAAAATGTGATATCCAACATGCCTACCGGAAGCGATACTCCCTCATGCTCCCGAATGAATTCCGCCAACCGGTTGGCCAACGGCACTCCCCGGGTGCGTATTCCCACCAGAATCAGGTCATCCGTTCCTTTATTGCGTTCCGTAATTTCATGCGAGAGGCGATACAGAGCGCGACGAATATTCTCTTCGTCCATTACCTGGGCTTTTATTTTTAACATGAGCGAGCCTCCTGACATTAAAAAACCTTCTTACGCAAGGCATAAGAAGGTTGATCGACAACTCAACATCAAAACCCCTTCCTAGCCTCACGGGACTAGCCTTAAAAGGTTTATCCTGATTTATTATAGATTAACAGAGCGGGCTCTTCCTGTCAATCGTTTCTTCAGACGATCCAGTAAACTTTTTATTACAAGGGCTAACTTGGTAAATGATTTTGATGATTATCAAGTTCGCTTCGCTTACTCCCGGATGGGATTGAGGGATAAATTATGCCGTCGAGTGATCCATCATGGCGGGCTCTCTACCGGATTCCTCGAGAATTGACCTTCACCCTCACAGATCCGTATGTACCCAATTGAGGCATGATTTGACGGTTTACTAGTAATTCTCGGCTTATCCACAGCCAAAATCATTAATCAGACTCAAGGATTTCATTTATCCACGGAAATAGATCATTTATTCACAAAAAGAGCTTGTTGAGCGATTGAAAGAGCTCTTTGATCCATAAAAAGTGATTAATGATTTACAAAACGATCTCTTTCAGCTCCTCAACAAGCTCACAACAGATTCATGATCATGTCAAAAAAGCTAAGATGTCGAACCATGTATATAGAAGTATAAGAAAATTGACTATCAAATTAATTCCGCAAAACAGGAGCAGTGAGATTTTGATGAGTAATCGTAACGGTAAGGCTGGAAGTCGATCATCAATAAAATATCACGAGGGCTGCCATAGACAGTCCTCATTCTGCATCGTATGTTATTTTAGCCAGGGCGGAATGATATCGTCATCATTGCCAATCGCATAAAAAAGAAAACCACTCAAGTGAGTGGCCTTAATAAATATAAATCTACGACCTAAAAACTAAGACTTGCAACTACGAAAGGAAGCCGGCATTTCCTTTACGCAGGGTGAGCGTTCTCTTGTCCGCCGACGTCTGCGTCAAGAAAAGCACTCCATCGCCCCTATCTCATAACCCGTACCAATAGGAACTATCCTTAGTATAATCTTTCTTTATCAAACAAGCAAAATCATTCTGAGTCCAAATCCGTCGAAATATTCCCTTGGGATCAATTTATTTCCAAAAAAGACGAAAAAAGAGACTTGCAGTAACCTTTTCTCCGGCTACCGCACTCGTTCCACGATACCTGTAACCTTTCAGCTACAAATACTCGTTACTCGTACTACGATAGCCTTTGACCGACTGCCATTGAAACTTGAAATCGGCTTGCAATCTCCCGATTATCAACGAACCAATTGCGCTTCAATAACAATCTGGGCTCAATTGCCATTCATGAGTTTTTTGACTCGAACAATCGCCTCGAACCAGATATCCCATTCACGGCAATCTGCTAAGAATGATATGAATCCGAGTCACATTTAGATCCATACCAATCTGTTAACGGCTCTTCAGAACTATAAACGAGCCGTTAACATTCTGAACCTCGGTCGCTGCAAATCTCCTCTATTATCATTGGCCTTTTCAAGGCCGATTATTCTTAGAAATATTATTAACCCCCAAGTAAATCAATGTTTATTTCCCTCGCTCCCATTGGGCACATTCATGTCGGAGTAAAGTTTACGCAATGCTTTCTTTTCGATGCGGGATACATACGACCGCGATATTCCCAAGAATTTGGATATTTCGCGCTGGGTTTTATTGATTCCGTCAATTAACCCATAACGCAGTTCAATGACTTTCTTTTCCCGTTTGGATAATTTATTTAGCCTTTCTTTCAGCTTTTCCTCCTCAAGCAATGTTTCGACTTGCTCTGGGACTACCTCCGAACCAGTATCCAGAATATCCAGCAGAGTAATCTCATTGCCTTCCTTATCGGAACCGATCGGATCGGAAAGCAAGATATCGTTCTTATTCTTTTTAATGGTCCGTAAGTGCATCAAAATCTCATTCTCGATGCAACGCGCCGCATACGTAGCCAATCGCGTATTGCGGTTCCTTTTGAAGGTAGCGATTCCTTTAATTAAACCAATCGTACCGATAGAGATCAGGTCATCGGTATCTTCGCCGGTACAATCGAATTTCTTGACAATGTGCGCGACGAGCCGAAGATTCCGTTCGATTAAGATATTTCTAGCTTCTTCATCTCCACTCTCCAAGCGGGCTAGCAAAACGCTTTCTTCTTCTTCGGTTAAAGGAAGTGGGAAAACATTATTGTTGGAGATATAGCCTAAAAGATAGAAGAAGCCAGCTACAACCATTCCGACCGCTGGCCCGAAGATGGGTACTTCCATCGAAACATGCCACCTCCACTGGATTTACCGGAATTATTCCGTTATAAATCCTATGTGAAAATGGCATCTTTAGTGCTAGTCTCTTATTTTGGTAACTTTCTCCATTATTTCCCTGAAGATCGGAGCAGCGGCTTTTCCGCCAGCCCCTCCTTGCTCGCAAAATACCACTGTTACATAACGCGGTTTAGAATAGGGTGCAAATCCTGCAAACCAGGCATTATCAGTGGCGTAGCCATCCTCGCCGGTTTGAGCGGTTCCGGTTTTTCCAGCCGCTTCACCGCCATATAGAGCTGCTTCTTTACCGGTGCCGAAGTCAACCACGGCCTTCATCATTCGCCGAATAATGGCGGTGGTCTCCGGTTTTAAGACGCGAACCGGCGGTTGAGGCTCCAACCATTTGATCTCCGAGTTTTCCCCGTCTTTCGTTCCCAATACCAGGCGAGGAATATTTCGAATTCCGCCGTTGGCAATGGTCTGAACCAGGGAAGCCACTTGCAGGGGAGTCGTCATTACTCCCTGTTGACCCAAAGCCATATTGGCTTGTTCGCCCGGAGACATTCCTAAGCCGCTCGGCAATTCACCCCACGCCTCATCCTTCAAGCCGATATTGCAAGGTTGCGCCAATCCGAGCCGGTCACCATATTGAAGAATGATTTCGGGCCCGAGGCGAAGGGCAATTTCAATAAAGATCGGGTTATAAGAGTAAGCCAAAGCTTCGGTTAATGAAAGCCGGCCAACATCCCCGGTTGGAAAATGCCAGCGGGCCATATCAGGGTAGGAATATGCCGTAAAGACTTCGTTTGGGTTCAATAATCCGCCGTCTATCCCGGCGCAGAGTGTGACTAACTTAAAAATCGAACCGGGGTTATAAGCCGCAATTGCCCGGTTCAGGAACGGGTTATTGGGATCGCTCAAACTTTCTTGAAGATTCGCGAAATTAACCATAGGGCGGCTGGCCATCGCCAATATCTGACCCGAATTGACATCCAGAACGACGATCGCTCCTTTTAATCTTTCGCGATCCATCACCGCTTCCGCAATTCGCTGAATTCGCTCATCTAAAGTTAGAATGACACCCGATTCGCTACTTGATTTTCGGAGGTTGCGGATACCCAGCCCTTGAAAAGGATGATGTTTTCCGTCGACAAACGCGACCAGAGAAGCCGTGCTCCGAGAGGCGGTTAAAAATGAATCATAAAGAGACTCCAGACCGGAAACACCTTTGCCGTCTCGAACGCTTCCCAAGGCATGCCAAGCCAGCTTTGTAGCTTGCGGAGCCGCGGGATTGGCGATAATCTGCCACTCCTGAGACTTGAACCGTTCCAAGGAACGAACCTGGCTCGCCTTTAAAGGCTTTGGATAAACCCAACGACCCGCATGCCGTTGACGCTCTCTTTCGGTCTGAAAATCGGGACCGAAGATCGCCGCCAATCTCTCGGCCATGGCGTCCCTTAACGGATTCTGGATCATGATATACCAAGCGCGATCGGCTCCCCGCAAACTGCGCCCATTGCGGTCATAAAATGCGCCGCGCAAAGGATTAGTCAGTAAATACCGCGAACGTTGCTGGACGGTCAATTGAGAATAATGTCGATGCTCAACGACTTGAATACGGATCAATTGGATCAGTAAAATGAGTGAGGCACAAAAAACCAGTCCGATAATGAACAAAATTCGGCGATAGCTCTGTTCCAGAGGATCCATGGTAGCACCTTTCAGAATTGGGATGTTAACTCAAGCATCGGGGCTATTTTGCGCTCTCCACGGCTATCGCTACAAAAAACCCCGGTTCATAGTGTAACCGGGGTTGGCAATTATATGACATTTTGTATTTTGTTGAGATCGGATCGTAAATAGGCCTCTATGAACGGGTCAAGTTCGCCGTCCATCACCGCCTGGACATTCGCAGTCTCCACTTCGGTCCGGTGATCCTTTACCATGGTATACGGACAAAAGACATAGGAGCGAATCTGATTACCCCAGGCAATCTCGGAATACTCCCCTTTGATCTTGGCCATCTTCGCTTCTTGCTCCTCGCGGTAAAGTTCATAGAGTTTAGCGCGGAGCATCTGCATGGCCCGGTCGCGGTTTTGAAATTGCGAACGCTCATTTTGGCAAGCGACCACAATTCCCGTTGGGATATGCGTGATGCGAATGGCGGACTCTGTCTTATTGACATGCTGACCGCCGGCCCCACTGGAGCGGTAGGTATCGACCTTGAGGTCTTCCGGCCGAATCTCGACTTTGATGGTGTCGTCGATTTCCGGCACGATATCCACGGATGAAAACGAAGTATGACGCCGGCCCGACGCATCAAACGGTGAAATCCGGACCAACCGGTGTACGCCTTTTTCACCTTTCAAATAACCATAGGCATTCTCTCCGGATATATACAATGTCACACTTTTGACCCCTGCTTCATCACCGGGCAAAAGGTCCAAAAATTCCACTTTGTAGCCACGCCGTTCCGCCCACCGCACGTACATCCGGAGCAACATTTCCGCCCAATCCTGCGATTCGGTCCCGCCTGCTCCAGGATGAATTGTCAGATACACATTGAAACGATCGAATTCGCCGCCCAGCATGGTTGAAAGCTCCATTGCGGCGACGGCTTTTTCCAACTCCTCTATGCCGCCCGCGATTTCCGGAAACAAATCCTCTTCATCCTCGGCAACGGCCATCTCCAGAAGGCCCGTTAATTCCGCTTCCTGTCTTTCTTGGGTTTCAATTTTTTCGACATGATTCTTAAGATTGGTCAACTCCTGCAGAATTTTCTGCGCGGCATTCGGATCGTCCCAAAAATCCGGGGCCGAGGAGATCTCGCTTAACTCTGCAATCCGTTCTTGCTTTTGAGCTAAATCAAAGATACCCCCTGAGCTGGTGAATTCTTTCCTTCATATCGGACAGCCTGGCCCGTAGTTCGCTTACTTCGATCATGATTAACCACCCTGTCATAAAAATGTTGTCTTCTTTCCATCGCTTGAAGAAGCTTCGTCGATATTATACTATTACTGCTGAGTGGAATGCAAACCTTATTACCCGTTGGCCTGGCCGCAACATTTTTTATACTTTTTGCCGCTGCCGCACGGGCACGGATCATTCCTGCCAACTTTCTTACCGGTAACTCTTTGATGAACCGCCTGAGCGCCGTCCTCGTCCAGATTGGTGGAGATATTCCTCACTTTCGGGCGCTGGACCAGTCTTTCTTCGGAAACGACTTGGAATTTGGCTAATTCGCGGACGACTTCTTCGTTAATGGTATCGCGCATCTCTTTGAACATCTGATAAGCTTCAATTTTATAAGCAACCAGCGGATCATTCTGGGCATACGCCCGAAGGCCGATCCCTTCTTTCAAGCCATCCATCGCTTCCAGATGATCCATCCATTTCACGTCAATCGTCCGCAGCATCACGAAACGCTCGATCTCCCGTAAATGCTCGGCGCCGATCTCCGTCTCTTTCGCTTGATAGTACTCCATCGCCTTATCCAAAATGGCTTCCCGGAGTTCACTGTGGTTCAAACGATCAATATCGGAAAGTTCAATGGCTTGCGGCGGTAGAAACGTGCCGTAAACCGCCTGCAATAAACCTTCGAGATCCCATTCTTCAGGAATAATTTTTTCATTGGCGTAGACTTCCAGCAAGTGATCGGTCACGTCGCCGAACATACTGATCACTTTCTCATGAACATCCTCGCCGAGCAGCAACATTTTGCGCAACTCGTAGATGATCTCGCGCTGCTTATTCAGCACATCGTCATAATCCAGAACATGTTTCCGGATTTCAAAATTGCGGGCCTCCACCTTCCGCTGGGCAGCTTCGATTCTTTTGGCGATTGCCGAGTGCTCAATGGGCATATCTTCGGACCAGCCCAGTTTCTCCATCCAGCCGGAGATCATCTCGCCCCCGAAAAGACGCATCAGATCGTCTTCCATCGCCACGAAAAACCGGGATGAACCGGGGTCGCCCTGCCGTCCGGAACGGCCGCGCAGCTGGTTGTCGATACGGCGGCTTTCATGCCGCTCGGTACCGATGATATGCAGCCCACCCAGAGTCACCACTTTTTCATGATCTTCCCGGGTTGCCTGTTTTGCTTCGGACAAAGCCAACTGATACTCTTCCGGCGTAGCCTCCTGATATTCGATGCCACGGGAATGAAGTAAGTCTCGGGCCAGGAATTCGGTATTCCCTCCAAGCACAATATCGGTTCCACGGCCCGCCATATTGGTGGCGATGGTTACCGTCCCGGACCGGCCGGCCTGCGCAATAATCTCCGCTTCCTTCTCATGATATTTGGCGTTTAAGACTTGGTGGGGTATGCCGCGCCGTTTGAGCATATTGCTGAGCTCTTCGGATTTTTCAATCGAAATGGTGCCGACCAGAATCGGCCGGCCGGTCTGATGAATTTCGGCAATCTCGTCCACCACGGCGTTAAATTTGGATTTTTCGGTTTTATAAACTACATCCGGATGGTCGGCCCGCACCATGGGCACATTGGTCGGGATGACGATGACCGGCAAATTATAAATCTTCCGGAACTCGGCTTCTTCTGTTTCCGCAGTTCCGGTCATGCCTGCCAGCTTCTTATACATGCGGAAATAATTTTGGAAGGTGATCGTCGCCAAGGTCTGACTCTCGTTTTCGATCTTGACATTCTCCTTGGCCTCGATTGCCTGATGCAAACCCTCGCTGTAACGGCGCCCAAACATCAGGCGTCCGGTAAACTCGTCTACGATAATGACTTCGCCGTCCTTGACCACGTAATCTCGGTCCCGCTTCATCAGTTCCTTGGCGCGCAAAGCCTGGTTCAAGTGATGCACCAGATGGGTATTGGCGTCGTCATAAAGATTTTCAACGTGCAAAATCTGCTCGACTTTGGCGACACCTTCTTCGGTGACCGCCACGGTCCTGGCTTTCTCATCGATGGTATAATCCTCATCACGACGCAGTTTCGGGACAACCTGGGCGAATTTATAGTATAATTCGGTGGACTCCTCCGCTTGACCGGAGATAATCAACGGCGTCCGCGCCTCATCAATTAAAATACTGTCCACTTCATCGACGATAGCGTAATTCAACTCCCGTTGCACCATATCAGCCACGGTAAAAGCCATATTATCGCGAAGGTAATCGAAACCGAACTCATTGTTGGTTCCATAGGTAATGTCGGAATTATAGGCGATGCGCCGCTCATCGGAGTTCAAATGATGCAGGATGACGCCGACTGAAAGCCCTAAAAAACGGTAAACCTTCCCCATCCATTCGCTGTCCCGCTTGGCTAAGTAATCATTCACCGTAACGACGTGAACGCCCTTGCCACTCAAAGCATTTAAATAAACCGGCAAGGTGGCGACCAGCGTCTTTCCTTCACCGGTCTTCATTTCGGCTATCTTTCCTTCATGAAGCACCATACCGCCCATCAGCTGCACATCATAATGGCGTTGACCAAGCACCCGCCGGGCCGCTTCTCGCACCGTCGCAAAAGCCTCCGGAAGCAAATCGTCCAGCGTTTCCCCTTTGGCATACCGTTCCCGATACGCTATGGTTTTCGCCCGCAGCGCATTATCGTCCAACTGGGAAAACTGCGATTCCAGCGCGTTGATCTGCTCAACCTTCCGCTGCAACCTTTTTACCTCGCGCAGATTGGTATCCCATAATTCGGAAAGAAATTTCACCATTGCTCCACCTCATCATCAGACATTGCTTAAAATAACGTAAATCATTGGCAAGAGTGCCCAAAAAATTTTACCGTAATATTATACCATTTTGGAATTGGAAAAACAAATCAACAAAAGCTGGTCGGATCATTCTATATCGGATGATTCTATATCTATCGCACTCCATATTCGGAACAATTTCGCGACATCTTTTCCTCGCTGGATAAGATGAACTTATCTACCATTTATTTTTCTCACTATCGGATGCTTTACGCATCAATTCCATGTTTCTTTGAGAATCGCCGAATCGTTCCCCCTGACAGTTCCCTTCGTAAAAAAATAACCCGGTCTATGAGAGGCCACTGAAAAAGTCCATTAAATAAAAGAGCAGAATAAAAGCCTTGGAAATACTGTTCAACCGCAGTAATTTCAAGGCTTTTATGATATAAT
>NZ_SLUN01000060.1 GCF_004340685.1 Hydrogenispora ethanolica
AAAGCCTAGGCTACAAAGTTATTCTTGAACCGGCTGCTGCATGACTTATTTGCTTGTCAAGGTTCTAATGCTCGGGAGTATTTTCTAGATAGATAATGAATAATTAAGGCGGTCTTGATAACTTGAGGAGGTAGACGAAATTGAAAGGAAGTGCCAATATGCCGGTAGCGCCAGATAAAACCAAGCTATATCCCAACGAAAATATAAAAACGGTGTGTTATATAAAAAAACCTACCACGTAAGCCAAATGTGGAGATTGGCGATTATACGTATTATAGCGACAACAAAAACTCTCCGGAGAATTTCTATGAGCGCATCCGGCATCATTATGAGTTTCTTGGGGATAAATTAATCATTGGGAAATTCTGTGCGATTGCTGAAGGCGTAACATTTATTATGAATGGAGCAAACCACCGTATGGACGGCATTACAACGTATCCGTTCAATATTTTCGGTGGAGGCTGGGAGAAAGTTACACCTGCAGTGGAGCAGCTACCGTTTAAAGGAGATACAGTGATCGACAATGATGTATGGATTGGTCAGAATGTTACGGTTATGCCGGGGGTTAAGATTGGCGACGGTGCAATTATCGGCGCCAATGCAACCGTAACAAAAGATGTAGAGCCTTATGCAATTGTCGGCGGCAATCCGGCCAGATTGATTAAAAAGAGGTTTAGCGATGAAATGATTGAATTACTGTTAAAGCTTCAATGGTGGAATTGGAATGAGCAAAAGATATTTAATAACCTTGAGCTATTGGTTTCCGTAAATGATATTACCGCAGTTGAAAAGTTGTTGGCGAACGAAAAGTGAGGGGGTACTCAACGTTGAAAAGGGCGATATATTTAATCACTGGCGTTATGGCGTCTGGAAAGTCAACCGTTGCGGAACTGCTTGCCTCGAAAATGGAAAAGAGCGTGCATCTGCGCGGTGACGTGTTTCGCCGAATGATTGTCTCCGGACGTGCCGAAATGTCCGCACAGCCGTCCGATGAGGCTATCCGACAGTTGCACCTGCGCTATCGCCTGACCGCAGATGCGGCAAAGACCTATTATGACAACGGGTTTTCTGTCGTTTTTCAGGATAATTACTACGGTGAAGAAATTTTCCGCCTATTGGATATGTTGCAGGATTATCCCGTTCATGTAATCGTGCTCTGCCCGAATGTGGAGTCAGTCAAAAAACGTGAAAAGATGCGGGGAAAGGTCGGTTATACCGGCTTTACGGTAGAGGCTCTGTATGCGGATTTCATGAAGGAGACTCCCCGAATCGGCTTTTGGCTGGATACCTCGGAACAGTCCCCGGAACAATCAGTTGAGGATATTTTGTTACACTTTGGGGAGTAATAGGGTTGGAGGAGATATTTATATGCCCGGTAAAAGATATCGATGGAAGTATAGTTGTGGGGGGAACAGGCAAGTCTGGCGTCAGGGCTATAATAAAGATACGGTAGTTTAATTAATAAAATAACAAATAACAGGGACGGGGTTATTGCTTCTGCTAATCGGTTTTAATCGATAGCAACGATCCCGTCTCTGTGCTTTGCCTACGCATTAAGAACGTTCTTGACCAGAGTGGTCATTTGTTATATAATTACAAATGACCACTCTGGTCATTTTCGTTATTTGTGCCAAGAAGGAAATGAGGCGGTCATCATGTACTCGAAATTTTCTACTTTAGAACCGGACAAACGGGAACGGATTATCAATGCGGCTCTTAAAGAGTTTGCCCGAAACGGCTATGAAAAGGCTTCCACCAACGAGATTATCAAAGAAGCGGAAATATCCAAAGGATCATTATTCAACTATTTTAACAGTAAAAAAGAATTGTATTTGTTCTTGCTTGAATATGTGGTTGAAGTTATCGATAAAATCTACGATGAGGTAGATTGGAATGAAACCGACCTTTTTAGAAGAATGAGGGAGATAGGATTCATTAAGTTAAAAATTATGAAAAAATTCCCACAAGCATTTAATTTTCTTAAGACTGTTGCCCATGAGGACGCTGCGGAAGTGAAATCCGAAAGCGATAAAATAGGTAAGTATCTCATTGAAACCGGTCTCGAAAGAGGTTATCAAAATATCGACTGGACAAAATTCCGGGATGACATTGATCTTCAAAAAACGATCAATATTATTAATTGGACGATCCTAAGCTTTGCAGAGCAGCAAAGGGATAAAGTAAATTCCTTTGCGGATATTAGCATGGAAGAGCTCAGGGAATGGGATGATTATTTTGACATCATGAAACGTTGTTTCTATAAAAAGGAGGAACAATAAGATGTTTATTGATGTTTCAAACTTGAAGAAAAGTTACCCATCGGGCGTGGTGATAACCGAAGTTTTGAAGGGAATCGGAATGAAGCTGGAAAAGAGGGAAATCGGTGTGATCCTCGGGCCGTCAGGTTCGGGAAAATCCACCCTGATGAATATCATCGGCGGCATTGACCGCTGCGACAGCGGCCGGGTCATCGTCGACGGGATCGAGGTTAACGATTTGAACGACGACCGGCTGATCGATTACCGGCGTGAACACGTCGGTTTCGTCTTCCAGTTCTATAATCTCGTTCCGGACCTTACAGTCGGGGAAAACATTGAAGTCGTTTCCAACATCAGCAAATCCCCCCTTAACACGGATGAGGTTTTAACTGCCGTGGAAATGCGGGATAAAAAGTACCGCTTCCCCAGGGAGCTTAGCGGTGGGGAGCAGCAACGGGTCTCCATTGCCAGGGCGATTGTCAAGAATCCAAAGCTGCTGCTTTGCGACGAGCCAACCGGGGCACTTGATTATGATACCTCCCGCAGCATCTTGCGGCTCTTGCAGCAGGTAAACCAAAAATACGGTACCACCATTTTGATGATCACCCACAATGCCGCGATTGCCGCCATGGCGAACCGGGTATTTAAGCTTAGAAGCGGGGAAATCGTGGAAGAAACGGTGAATCAGACGATTGTTCCGGCGGAAAGGATTGAATGGTAATGGTGATTAATAAAAGAATCAAGCGCGTTTTCCTCGAGAACAAAGCGCAGTATCTCAGCTCCATTCTCCTGATTATTTTTTAGCTGCCTTCTGTTTACAGCCATGGTTTTGGTTGGCGCTAATTTAAAGCAGCTGACGAATGAATTTGAAAACAGATGCGTGCAGGAAGATGCCTCCTTTACAACAGAGAAAAGCATTGACAATTTACCGGAGCTTGAGTCGGCGGCAGACGCAGTGATTGAAGAGGGCAAAACTTTCGACTACACATTATCGGAAGGGAAAACACTGCGCATTTTCAGCAAGAATGACAGGGTCAATATCCCGGCCATCATTGAGGGGAAAGAATTAAGCGGCAGCGGTGATATACTGCTGAACCCGGCTTTTGCTGCCGCACATGACTATAAAATCGGCGATGTACTGACGATATTGGATAAACAGTTTACGGTTGCCGGATTTATGGCGCTGCCGAATTATATTTATCCACTGAAATCGGAAACGGACATCATGTATTCGCCACAGAACTTCGGCATCGCAGTCATAAGCCGCGAGGACTTCACTGCACTCGGTAAAGGAAGCAATTTCTATGCGGTGAAGTTTAACCATCCTGAAGAGCGCCCGCGCGCTCAGTCGGCAAAATTCATAGCGCTGCTTAAAAGCCGCGGCATTGGCATCACACAATGGACGGATATCGGCGGTAATAGTCGGGTTCGATCTGTCACAATGAAAAATGACTCCATCAATCTTAATAGTAAGGTTGTACCTACCGTGACTTTATTGTTGGCCACTATTTTACTCAGCAACGTTATTGGGCGGCTAATCAAGCGCGAATCAGTGATCGCCGGCGCATTGTATGCGTTAGGGTATAAAAGAAAGGAAATCTATCGCCATTATTTGAAATTCCCGCTTATGATCGCCGTAATCGGAGGTGTCCTTGGGACCATCCTTGGGCTATTTATCGTACGTCCCGGGCTGTTGTTTTTACTTGGTTACTTCTATATACCGCTGACTGGAATCGACTATAGCCCGACCGTAATGATCATAAGCCTTCTCCTTCCCGCTTTATTCCTTGGATTAAGCGGCTGGTTTGTGATACGGAGAGAGCTCAAACATTCGCCCGTCGAGCTGATGAAAGGGGATCAAGAAAAGAGCAAGGTCAATTTCCTGGAGCGTATGTTTAAGCTCGAAAAACTCAAATTCGCTGCCAAGTTCAAAATCCGGAAACAACTCCGCAGCTTATCCCGGCTCGCCTTGCTGCTCACCGGTTGCGCCGCGGCGACAGTGCTTCTGCTCTACGGTTTTTTCCTTAAAAGTTCTATGGATTATCTCCTTACCAGCAGCCTGAAAGGCGCGTACAATTTCCAGTACGAGTATTGGTTCAAAAGCCCGCGCACCGAACCGGCGCCGCCAGGCTCCGAACCTTTCTCGGGATCGAAATTTCTGCCGGTGGGTGAAGATAATAGAGATTTTTACGTCGTCGGTGTCCTGCCGGATTCTAAATTGTATACCCTTGTAGATGAATCCGGCGCCAGGTTGAGTATGAATCAGGTCATTTTAACGAAGCCGATTGCCGAACAACTGAAGGTAAAGCAGGGAGACACTGTAAACATCGTCCGAAAAGCGGACTATCAAGAATTTTCGCTGAAGGTCGACAGCATCGCAAATGCCTATAACAGGTTTATCTTTATGCCGCTGGCGGAGTATAACGAGAAATTCGGGATGCCGGAAGGAAGCTATACGGGGCTTGGCAGTAATAAACTGCTGGATATTCCGGAAAACCAGCCGTATGGCGTAGTGTCCATAGAAGATAAGGCCGCCGCGGTAAGGGGGTCCATGGCGCCTGTGGCGGCACTGATCGTTTTCGTTTCGGTGGTGGCGTTTATCATCGGAATGATGATCATCTATGTTGTAACCTCGATGATCATTGAAGAAAACAAGAGCACGATTTCGCTGATGAAGATTTTCGGATACCGGAAGAAAGAAGTCAATTTCTTGATTCTTAACAGCTCAACGATGGTCGTCGTGATTGGGTATGTCATTGGCATACCGCTCAGCTTTGCAGCGATGGGAGGACTGATGAAAGCACTTGAAAACAGCGTTACTTTTTCAATGCCCGTGATGATCGATCCGCTTTACATGGGGGTTGGGTTTGCTGTTGTGATGCTCTCCTATGAGTTGTCGAAGCTGCTGTGCAGGAAAAAAATCAACGCAGTTTCCATGAGCGAGGCGTTAAAAGCAGGAACGGAATAGAAAAGGTCCTCCCATTCGTCTCCGTTGAGGCCGCAGTGAAAAGGATTGCGGCCTCAAACTTGATTTATTCCCAGGCAATGAATGATCCGGATTCCGATTCCGGGTTTTTTGATTCAGTGCGCCCGGCAAAGACGATTATCAAACCAATTTCTACCCTCCCAGGAATTCCCCGGCCGCTTCCGGCAGACGATTCCGTCCCGCAGGAGCATGCGCGGCCAGGGAGAGAACTGCTGCGGCGAACCAATGAGCATGCCGGACAACTGCGCAAAGGCTACGCGACGACTGGTTGAGCTTGCGCGGCAACCGTGTGAGCATGCCCGGTAACCGGGCGATCATGCACAGTAACAGTGCGAGCTTGCACCGTAACTGTGCGAACATACTCCGTAACCGAGCGAGCATGCGCGGTTACCGTGCAAGGATCCACGGTTGCGGAGTGAGCTTGCACAGTAACTGTGTAAGGATGCACGGCAACTGAGTCAGCTTGCACCGTAACTGTGCGAACATGCACCGTAACGGAGTACGATAGCGCGCCAATGGAACGGGTATGGTGAGTGGCGGAATGAACATGGGCGGGGACTGAATGAGCAGCTTGAGCGGAGCAAGGAAAATCCGCGGGGATTGCGTGGGGAGCTTCCATCCTGAAATGAACGTTTCTTTTCCCCTTAAGAGGATTGAGCGGCCGAAGCGGACTTGGGGAAAGAGGCAGGCGAATGAATCGCCTGTCTCCCACTCGTCGCGGCGGTGTATTTTGACAGATGCCGGTGAAATACTAAGGATATATTTTTTTAGGAGGGATAAATCATGGAAAATAAGAATTGGCTAAGCCCATTCGGCAACGACTTGTGGAGCGACCGGTTTTTCAATCAGTTGGTTCCCAGAGGCATCAATGATTTCTTTAAGGGCGGCAACTTCGGACCCTCGGTCGATCTCCGGGAAACCGACCGGGAGATCATTCTGCACGCCGATATCCCGGGGGTGAATCGCGAAGACTTGGATATTACGGTCGATGAAAATGTAGTGATCCTGAAGGGCGAGATCAAAAAGGACGAAACCCGCACCGAAAAAGGGTATCATCTGTCGGAAAGGCGTTACGGAAGTTTCTACCGGACTATTCCCCTGCCGGCCGAGGTGCACTCGGAGCAGGCGACTGCCCGTTATAAAGACGGGGTGCTGGAACTCAGGATTCCCAAAATGGAAGCCACTACGAAACGGGGGTTCAAGCCCAGGATCGAAGCGGATGACCATCCGGTTCAATAAAGCGAGTCCAAGGGCAGGTTTCAAGCAGTTTTGAGGCATCCGCTCCGGGACTCCTGGGGGCTGCCGTTTCCGAGTGGGGAATCTCTTGCACTTTGGACCCGGCGGTGGTAGAATAATTAAAATATGGTAGCAATTTAATCTTGGAAGTCGATGAAAAGGAAAGTAATGACCGGGTTTCGTCTCAGAGAGCTGATGGCGGTGGGAATCAGCCGGAACCGTTCATGAATTCCGCCTTGGAGACGTTGGTGAAGAACTAAACCGCGGCACCGGTTATCGTGCGTCGAGTGAGTTAGACGCCATGTGATAAAGTCCTCAAATTCGGAAATCACTTTTTTAAAGGATTAAAAATCGACTTTATCACTTGCTTCTCTGAGCTTTTGTGTTCACCCTGGCCTTCGGACAGGGTTTATCACAACGCTTTTAGAAGCCATGGGATAAAGTCCCTTTCCAAATCTAACTAAACCGGGTGGCACCGCGGGTGGGATGACCCCTCGTCCCTGATTTTCGATCAGGACGAGGGGTTTTATTTTTTTCGCAGGATTCATGAGGCGGAGAAGGAGGAACCCAAGATGTTGGACATTCAATATATCCGGAGCCATCCGGATATCGTCAAGAAGGCCGTGGCCGACAAACTGCTGAATAGCGATATTGATCGACTGCTGGAGGTGGACCGGCGGATCCGGGAGACCACGGCCGCAGTCGACCGGCTGCGGGCCGAACGGAACAAACTCTCCCGGAATATGTCCGGAGAAGCCAGAACGGCGCGCGAGGCTGCCGGCGTCAGAGGGAGAGCCATCAAGACCAAACTGGCTGCGCTGGAAGAAGGACTCGCCGGCTTGAAACGGGAGTACGACGGCTTGATGCTGACGGTTCCGAGCATTCCCGCGCCGGAAGTGCCGCTGGGCAAGGGAGAAGCCGACAATGTGGAGATCCGCCGTTGGGGTACGTTGCCCCGTTTTGACTTTGCGCCGCGCGATCATATGGCCATCGCCGAAGGCCTCGACCTGGTGGATGTCCCCCGGGCGGTCAAGTTTGCCGGCAGCCGTTCCTATTTTCTGAAGAACGAGGGCGTACTGTTGGAGATGGCCATCTGCCGTTTCGTGCTGGATCAATTGATCGCCAAGGGTTTCACACCGGTCACGGTGCCGTTGATGGTCAAAGAGAGCGCCATGTTGGGAACGGGCTATTTCCCGCTCGGCTATGAGCAGGCGTACCGGATCCCCGAGGATGAACTGTTCCTGATCGGCACGTCGGAGGTGTCGCTGGTCTCCTACCATCGGAACGAGGTGTTGAACCTGGAGGAGCTACCGAGACGGTATGCCGGGTATTCAACCTGTTTCCGGCGGGAGGCCGGGACCTACGGCAAGGATACGCGGGGCTTATACCGGGTGCATCAGTTTCAAAAGGTCGAGCAGGTCGTCATCGGCCGGGCGGACGATGCGGAAGCGGAGCGCCTGCATTATGAGATCCTGGGCAATACCGAGGCCATCCTCCAGGCACTGGAACTTCCCTACCGGGTGGCCCTGGCCTGCACCGGAGAGATCGGCCTCGGACAGGTGCGGAAACATGAGGTGGAGACCTGGATGCCCAGCCGCAACGGCTACTGCGAGACTCACTCCTGTTCCACGCTGAATGATTTTCAAGCGCGGCGTTCCGGCATCCGGTACCGGGATGAGGATGGAACGCTGCGCTATGTTTATACCTTGAACAACACCGGGATTGCCTCGCCGCGAATCCTCATCCCGCTCCTAGAGATTTATCAGAACGAGGACGGCAGCGTGACCGTGCCCCGGGTTCTCCGGCCCTACCTGAATCAGCGGGAAAAGATTGGCCCGAAGCCGCGGTAGGAGCGGTGCTTCCGGGCTTCCGGTCACGCAGACTCTTTTGCCGGGGTGAACGATGGACGGCATCCCCGGGATCTCTCGGGGCGGCTCAAAACAATATTGACATTTCAAACAAATTATAGTATATAAAAACTAAGGTTAGCACTCAGCGTCCGAGAGTGCTAACGACGGAATATCGTATTTCGGAGAATTGCAAATGATGATCCACTCTTGGCAATCCAATTCATAGCGGCTGCGTCCGCTGATCCATTGTTTTGATTGGACAAGATTTGCAATTCTCTCACAGGACTACGCTGATGGATTTGCGTAGTTTTATTATGAAAGGAGAGGTTATCGTGGCAACCAAACAGTTTCAAGCGGAGTCGAAGCGACTGCTGGAGTTGATGATTAACTCCATCTACACCCACCGGGAGATCTTCCTGCGGGAGCTCATCTCCAATGCGAGCGACGCGATTGACAAGTTGTATTATAAAACCTTATCCGATGAATCATTAAGTTTCGACCGGGAGAAATATTACATCAAGATCGCCGCGGACAAGGACCAGCGGCTCCTGACCATCAGCGACACCGGCATCGGGATGACCGAAGCAGAACTCGAGGACAATCTGGGGGTCATCGCCAAAAGCGGTTCCCTGGCGTTCAAGAAAGAGAATGAACTGAAGGACGGCTACGATATTATCGGGCAGTTCGGCGTGGGGTTCTATTCGGCGTTTATGGTCGCGGACACGGTGACGGTGATCAGCCGGCCCTTCGGCAGCGATCAGGCCTACCGCTGGGAGTCCAAAGGGGCCGAGGGGTATGCCATCGAGCCGTGCCAGAAGGATACCGTCGGTACGGAGATTCGTCTGCTGATCAAGCAGAACACCGAGGATGAGAATTACGACGAGTATTTGGAGGAATACCGCTTAAAGAGCCTGATCAAGAAGTATTCCGACTTCATCCGCTATCCGATCAAAATGGACGTCAGCGTCAGCAAGCTCAAAGAAGGCAGCGACAAGGAGTATGAGGAGCATCGCGAGGAGCAGACCATCAACAGCATGGTCCCGATCTGGCGCAAGAACAAAAACGAGCTGACCGACGAAGACTACAACAACTTCTATTCCGAAAAACACTACGGCTTCGACAAGCCGGTCAAACATATCCATATCCGCGCCGACGGGGCGGTGAGCTATACCGCCATCCTGTTCATCCCGGAGAAGATTCCCTTCGACTACTACACCCGGGAATACGAAAAAGGCTTGGAGCTTTATTCCAACGGCGTGTTGATCATGAATAAATGCGCCGACCTGTTGCCGGACTATTTCAGCTTTGTCAAGGGCCTGGTGGACTCCGAGGATCTGTCGCTGAACATCTCCAGAGAGCTGCTCCAGCACGACCGGCAGCTCCAGCTGATCGCCAAGAATATTCGGACCAAGGTCAAGAACGAACTGCTCGATCTCTTGAAGAACCAGCGCGAGCAGTACGAGGGATTCTATCAGTCCTTCGGGAAACAGCTGAAGTTCGGAGTCTACAATGATTTCGGCGCCAATAAGGAACTGCTGCAGGATCTGCTGATGTTCTATTCGTCCAAGGAAAAGAAGCTGGTCACCCTGGATGAATACATCGCGCGGATGGCGGAGGACCAGAAGTACATCTACTACGCCACCGGCGACTCGGTGGCCCGCATCGAAAAGCTGCCCCAAACCGAACTGGTGGCGGAGAAGGGCTATGAGATCCTGTACCTGACCGAGGATGTCGACGAGTTCGCCCTCAAGATCATGAGCGCCTACAAGGAAAAAGAGTTCAAGTCGGTATCCAGCAGTGATTTGGGCATCGAGGATCAAGCCGCTGCCGATAAGGACGCGGCCGATGCCGCCCATACCGAACTCTTCGCCCGGATGAAGACGATTCTGACCGACAAGGTCAAGGACATCCGGGTCTCCAAACGGCTCAAATCCCATCCGGTCTGCCTGGCCAGCGACGGCGAGATCTCCATCGAGATGGAGAAAGTGCTGAACGCCATGCCCAACGGCCAGGGCATCAAGGCCGACAAGGTCCTGGAGATCAACCGCGACCATGAGGTCTTCAAAGCCCTGCAGGAGGCTTATGAAAAAGACCCGGCCAAACTGGACCTCTTCACCAAGCTCCTTTATAATCAAGCGCTGCTCATTGAAGGTCTGCCCATCCAGGATCCGGTGGAATTCACCAACGATATCTGCAAGTTGATGGTATAAAAGGATTTGCATCATTCTCAAAACGGGCCGCCCTCCAGGGCGGCTTTTTTATTTTCCGATACCCGCTTGACCGGGACCGCCGGATTTTCCGGGCCCCGGTCCGGAAAATCCGGCGGATCGTCCGAAATGAGTGGCGGATCGTCCGAAGGGTTGCGGGGAACTCCTGAGAGTTCCGAAAGGGTTTCCCGAGCTTTTGGAAGGAGGATGCGGCGCATTGGACAAGAGTCGCGCATACAAAGGGGAATTCTTCATTACAATATGGAAGAGCGGCGGCGTGCGACGCGCGGCGCCGGACCATTTTCCAAATCAACGTCGAGGTTTGAGAGACCGATGGGAAAAAAAGTAACCGTTCTCCTTTTTCTGCTCTTCGGATTGGCTGCTGTGTGGCTGGTGGGACAGCTCAACGCGATCCTCGGCAATATCGCCGGCCGTCCTTCGGAGCGCGGCCGGCGGCCGGCGGCGCGTTACCGGATCGCCTTGATTTACCCGGACAGCAATCCGGCTTTCTGGCGCTCGATCACCGCCGGGGCCAGGAGCGCCGCCCGGAACCAACCGGTATACGTCAATTTCATGAAGGCGGTCCACGGCCAGGAGCTTCAAATGGCCGATTATCTAAGGCTGGCCGTGGTGGCCGGTTATAACGGGATTATCGTTCCCGGCGACGACGAGCGAATCGTGCCCTTGATCCAAATGGCCTGGGACTCCGGGA
The DNA here is from genome assembly GCF_004340685.1 of Hydrogenispora ethanolica. NCBI lineage: Bacteria > Bacillati > Bacillota > Hydrogenispora > Hydrogenispora ethanolica. Next base: position 11,250 of record NZ_SLUN01000060.1, read on the forward strand.
TCCCCACGCTGATGATCGCCTCCGATCTGCCCGACTCGCCGCGCCTGGGCTACGTGGGCGCTAATAATTACCGGGTCGGGTATGTCGCCGGGAAAAAGCTGCTGGAGGGGATGGCGCGGCGCGAGCCGCCCCGTTTTGCGATCCTGTCCCAGTTGACCGGGGCCAACATGCAGCTGTCGGTGGCGGAATCCCTGAAAGTCTTCGGGTTCCGGGAGGCCATCAGCGCCGGCGGGACCATCGTTCCGATCTGGGAGAAGTCCAATCCGACGCTGATCGATTCCTTAATCGTCGTACGCAGCCTGCTGCGGAAGTATCCCGATCTGAATGGGATCTACGCCACCTACCCCGAGGGGACGCTGGCCGCGGCGCGCGTGGCCGCGGAGCGAGACGCCGCCAAGCTCCGCATCATCGGCCACGGCGATTCCACCGCGCTCCGGACCGACATCCGGAACGGCGTCGTTCAAGCCTCGATCGTGGAGTATCCCTACCGGATGGGGAATACCGCGGTACGGGAGATGCTCCGCTATTTCCGGGAAGGCCGGGTCCATATCACCAGCAACATCCGGGTGAATCTGCTCGACCGGGCCCAGCTGTCGCGGCCCGCGCCGGGAGGGCGGCCATGAAAGAAACCGGAGCCGGCGGCTATTTCCCGATCCGCTGGAAACTCATCGCCTACTTCATCGTATTCATGCTGCTGACAGTGTTGATCGGGCTCTATGTCAATCTGGGCCTGAAGCTGTCGACCCGGTTCTTCGGGGAGATCCTCGACGAGTACAACTACCTTGAGATGCTGGGGGAAAAAGTATACGCGGTGCGGTTTTACACCGAGAATTATTTGGCCGACGACAGTTCCGCCAATCTCGAAAAATGCCTGGCCGCCGCGGCCGATCTGCGGGACCGGACCGAAAACATCGCCGTGTACCTGTCGCTTTCGGAGCATGCCGCCAAATACCATAGCTACCTCGATCTGGCCCGAAGCCTGGCCCGGTATGGCGATCTTTTTGAGAAGACGGTCGCCGCCCGGCGGACCGGCCGGCTGGAGACGACCTACGCCAATAACTATCAATTGCTGGCCAGCGCCGATCTGATCGCCAAATACCTCGCGAACCTCATCAACCGCACCGCCGTCTGGGGCAACGAACGGTTCAGCCGCTTGAACGCGCAGACCCGGCGGATTGAGTATCTCTCCTATGCCCTGGCCGTCGTCATCGGGCTGCTGAGCATCGTCTTCTGCCTCAACTTCGCCTTCGGGATCACCCGGCCCCTGGGGCAGATGGTGCAGATGGCGGAAAAGATCGGCGCCGGAAACTTCCTTGTCCGCGAAGTCGCGGTTCAATCCGGGGATGAATTGCAGACCATCGCCGGAGTCTTCAACCGGATGTCCCGCAACATCCACGACCTTTTTGAGGAAACCCAGCAAAAAGCCTTGCTCGAAGGGGAGCTAAAAGAAGCCAAAATGCGCAAACTGGAGGTGGAAAACCGGTTGCGGGAGGCGGAGATTCAAGTGTTGCAGTCTCAGGTGAATCCGCATTTTTTATACAATACGCTGAACGCCATCGCCCAGGTGGCCATCTTGGAAGAGGCCGGCGAGACCGGGGTGCTGATCAAGGCGGTCGCCCGCTTGCTCCGCTACAACCTGCGTTCCCTGGACCAGCCGGTCACGGTCTCCGCCGAGCTGGAACATATCCGGGAATACATCTATATCATGAGCGTCCGCTATGGCGAGCGGGTCGACTGCCAAGTGCACTTTCCCGACACGGTGGGGCGGTACCTGATTCCTTGCATGACGCTCCAGCCGATTCTGGAGAACGCTTATATTCACGGCGTGGCGCCATTGAACGGGCGCCGGGGGATCATCCGGATCGCGCTGACCCAGACGGACCAGCGGCTGCGGATCGAGATCGCCGACAACGGGGTGGGGATGACCGCCGAGCGGCTGGCGGCGGCCCGGAGCGAGGAAGCGCCGCGGCCGGCCGGGAACCGGAAGCCCCAGGCGCAACGGAGCGGCCTGGGCCTGGCCAATGTCCGGAAAAGGCTGGAGCTGTTTTACCGGGAGAAGAATCTTTTGACCATCACCAGCCAGCCGGGGCAGGGCACCCGGGTCGTCCTGGACCTGCCGGCGCGAGAGGAGGCAGCGCGCGATGTATCGTCTGATGATCGTCGATGACGAGCCGATTGTGCTAAAGGCGATTTCGCATGTGGTGGAGACATCCTGCCAGGAGATGGAGATCGTCGGCAGGACCGGCAGCGGCATGGAAGCGGTCGCCCTGGCCCTGCGCGAAAAGCCGGACATTCTGATGATCGATATCGAGCTGACCGGGCTGAACGGCCTGGATGCCGCCGCGGAGATCAAAAAAGCGCTCCCCGACCTGCTGATCGTGATCATCTCGGCCTACGACAATTTCCAATACGCCAAGCAGGGCATCACGTTGGGAGTCATGGACTACCTGCTGAAGCCGGTGGCCCGGGACGATATCATCGCGATCCTGGGGGCGGCGGCGCGGCGTTTGGAGGAGCAGCGGAGCAAGGCCCGGGAACAATTGGAGTTGAAAGACAGGCTGAGTAAAATGAAGCCGTTTTTGGAGGAAGACCTGTTCTTTACGCTGCTTTATCCGGGGACCGGCCGGCATTCGCTCGGGGACTATCCCCAGTTGCTCGATCTGCACTTCGCCCACGGTCAGGCGATCGAAGTCTCCGGGCCGGACAGCGGCCGGCTGACGGAAGGTTTTGAACGCTATAAACAGCTGATTCGAAACCAGCTGGCCGGTGTCAGAAACCTCTTGTTCGGACCGGTAATCGGCCGCACTTCGTTGCTGCTCCTGGGCTACGACAATCTTCCCCCAGACCCGCCGTCCCAGTGGCGCCAGATTCAGCAGCGGTTCCAAAGCGAGCTGGATTTCTCCGCCACCATCATTTTGGGCAGGATCCTGCCGGGTTTCGACGGCATGGTCCAATCCTTTCAGGAATTGCGCCGTTTGGCCTGGCAACACGACTCCCGGCCCGGCGGCGTGTACCGTATCGAGGAATTGCCCCCCTCGGGCCGTCAGGAATTGAGCGTTTTGTACCAGGATGAACAGGAGTTCTTCGAAGCCATGAAACAAGGCCAGGGCGAACTGGCGCAACTGATCTTCGGCGATCTCCACCGGCTGGCCACGGCCGTGCTCGGGAGCGATCTGCCGTCGCTCAAGGATTATTTCCGGGGAATCATCGCCGTCCTGCGGTGGATCTTCTATGAAAACGCGCCGGCCGGGGCCAAGCAGTGCTGGGACGGCCAGGAAGCGTTGCGGCAGATCAATCGCAGCGGCGCTCCAGCCGAGATCGGCGTGGTCTTCGACGGCATCATCCGGGAATTGACCCATTTGATCGCGGGCGGAGCCTTTCCGGAGAAAAATCCGGAGATCCGGGCGGCGGTCGCTTTTATGGAGCAAAACTACCACCGCGACCTGACGCTGCCGGACATCGCGGCGGCGGTGGCCATCAGCCCGGGCTATCTGACCAAGCTGTTCAAAGAGTACCGCAATCAGACGGTTATGGATCTGCTGGAACGGATCCGGATCGAACAGGGCCTGAAACTCTTGAAGGAAACCGCGCTTTCCATCAAGGAGATCGCCGGCCGGGTCGGTTATCGCGATCCCAATTATTTCAGTAAGGTCTTTAAGAAAGTGACCAACGCTTCGCCCACGGAAATCCGGCACGAACAGACGGAGGCCCGGAGTTGACCAGGTTCTTGAAAGAACATTGGCTTTTGGTGCTGGCCGTTTTTTTGTTGTTTTTGATGTCGGTGCCGCTCTGCTACTTCAGCGTCTTCTCCGCGAGGCTCGACCCGCGGTCCGCCGAGTTCGGCCTTTTTGCCGAACCGGAGGGGGCGCCGCGGATCGGAATCTGCCTGAATGACCTGGCGGAACTCCGCTGGACCGTCGAGCGGGCCGTCTGGTCCGGCGCAGCCCGGGAACGGCGGATCCCGATCCAGATCCGCATCGCCCACCATTCCCTGGAACGGCAGATCCGCCAGATTCGCTATTATATGGCCCAAAGAGTCCGGGTTCTGATCTTGGTTCCGGTGAGCCGCGACGGATTGCGGGCTGTTCTACAGGAAGCTTCGGGACGGGGAATGAAGATCCTTCTCTACGACGAGCTCACCCTGGGACCGGCCGACTTCTACTACGGCATCGACTACCACGCGCTGGGCAGGGAACAGGCGGCAGCGGTCGTGGCCGCGGCCGGGCCTGGAAATTATCTGCTGTTTCGCGGTCCGGCCGACAGCGAGAAGGCGGATTGGCTCGCCGGGGGGCAGCTGGAGGCGCTCCGTCAGGCGGAGCGGCAACCGGTGCGCTTGCAATCCACGGTCGAATTGCCCCGCTGGTCGGCGGAGCAAGCGGCGATAAAGGCCCGGAGCCTTTTGATTCACCAGAAAATCCGGGCGATTCTGACCCCGTCCGACCTGATCGCCGAGGAGATCGGCCGGACGCTGGCGGGCCAGCAACCGCCCTATTCTTTCCTGGCCGGCCTCGGCGCGGAGCCGGCGCTCCGGGAGCGGATCAAGGCGGGCGGGCGGGCGCTCACGTTGCAGGTGGATTATGCGCAATTGGCCCGGGCCGCCTTTGACGGCGCCCGGCAGCTGCTCGACGGCGGCGTCCCGGCGAAAAACGCCGCGGTCGGACTTGACTCGGCCCGGCTCCCCGCCTGGTTGCTGCGGAATTTTACCGTGGTGTCGAGATAGATAAGTTGAATTAAATATCTGTTATGCATCATGTCCCGTAAGCCTTCCATGATGGATAAATTAAGGAATTTAATTCAACTTATTACCGCTGAAATAGGATGAAATAAATTCCGCTTTAATTCCATTTGCATTCGGCCTTAGGATGCAAATCTTAGTACTCAACTTTCGCAGATCAAATATACCAGTAAACCCTCGAAATGATAAGGTATAGCATCATATCAACAGGTATCTTGACATATTAAAAACAAGTAACTGAGCTTCCATGTGAAAAAAGAAAGCAATAATTTAAGCAACTGAAAGCCGATGGGGACTATTCCAGCCCCCACACCCCCAGGACCAAAGGGTGTAGTGGGACACCCTTTGGAAACCGCCCACTTGGAACCGAGGTTCCAAGGCCTCCTCATTCATCCGGGGTTCTAGCATGCCGCCGCCATCCCTGGTATTCTGTCTGGCAACCAAGAGTAGGCTTCCGCTGACGACCGCAGGTTTTTCATCCACGAAAATATGCGTCGTCCGCCTTCATCCTTGAAGGCGGGTGCTATTGCGAAAGAAAAAGGTTCGATCGATATTTGAGTTTGATAAGAAAAACCAAAAAACGAATAGCACCCGTCTCCATGGAGGGAGACGGCGCCGCTTCTTTTCCAATGCAACGACATTATTCCTCTAGTATAGATGATTTGCGAAAATAACGAACGCTTTACCGTTTTTTCGCAAATCATGTGATTTACGATAATGTCGTTGCATAGAGGATGAAAAACAGCGGTCGGGAACGGAAGCCATAACTTGGTTGCCAGACAGAAGGCCAGGGATGGCGAAGACGTTCTAGAACCGGGATGAATGAGGGAGGTTTGGAAGCCGTAGGTTCCAACGGTTTTTTGGTTACTTTTTTGCCTCAGACCCAGGAAGGGTTAAAGGCGCGGAGGCCAAGGATGGCCGGGAGCGCCGCCAAAAAAGTAACCCGCCGCCGGAACCGTGGGCCAAAATAACAAGCATCCAAAAATTCTTCCCTCTGTATTCCATATCCGATCTGCTTTTAGGCTGTTTGTCAAGGTATCTTTCTGTTTTTCTTTTCATGCTTTTGTATCCACGGCTTCGACTACTTTTTTCTCTGCGAAAGTTGAGTTAGTACAGAAATTTATTTCATCCTATATAGATGTGACTGTAAAATCCGAACATCAAATTTTACTGATTGTTCAAATGATCTTCACCGGAAGATCATTTTTTATAGGGAGAGAACGGTTAATTCCAGAGGCGAATCGGGCCGTTTCGCGAAATTGTAGGTAGCAAACCCGCCCTGAGCTGCACTGGGGGCTGGTTGTAGCGAAAATATTTACGGAAGAAAAATGAGGAGGAGTTTGTCGTGAAGAAATCCGTTATCACAGTGATCGCAGCAGCCGTCGTGCTGGTCGTCCTGTTGATGGCGACCTTCGGTCAGGCCGCGTCGAAAGTGGCCACCATCGGCTGCGCCATCTACAAGTTCGACGACACCTTTATGAGCGGCGTGCGCAGCGCGATCATGAACGCTGCCGGCAAAAAAGCCAAAGTAGAGATCGTCGACAGCCAGAATTCCCAGCCGACCCAGAATGATAAGGTCGACCTGTTCATCACCAAACGCGTCAACGCTTTGGCCATCAATCCGGTGGATCGCACCGCGGCCGGCGTGATTATCGACAAAGCCAAACGGGCCAATATCCCGGTGGTATTCTTGAATCGCGAACCGTTGCCCGAGGATATGAAGAAGTGGAACAAAGTCTATTATGTGGGCGCCAAGGCCGAACAGTCCGGCCAGATGGAAGGGCAGCTCGTCGTGGATTACTGGAAGTCTCATCCCCAAGCCGATAAGAACAAGGACGGCGTTATCCAGTACGTGATGTTAAAAGGCGAACCCGGCCATCAAGACGCCGAGTTGCGCACCAAGTATTCGATCAAGGCGATCGAAGACGCCGGACTGAAGGTGCAAAAACTGGCTGAAGACACCGCCATGTGGGATCGGGTCAAAGGCCAGGAGAAGATGGCCGCTTTCCTCGCCGCCCATGGCGATAAGATTGAAGTGGTCCTCGCCAACAATGACGACATGGCGCTCGGCGCGATCGAGGCATTAAAAGCGGCCGGTTACTTCAAAGGCGGCAAATATATGCCGGTCGTCGGCGTGGACGCCACCGCTCCGGCTCTGAAAGCGCTGGAGGAAGGAACCTTGCTGGGCACCGTCTTAAATGACGCTAAGAATCAAGGCAAAGCCACCTTCAACCTCGCCAATGTTCTGGCGCAAGGCAAGACGCCGAGCAAAGCCAATATGGGCTATACCATTTCCGACAGCAAGTATGTCTGGATTGATTACCAGAAGATCACCAAAGCCAATATCCAAGACGCAAAGTAACGAAAACAGACAGTTTCTCAAACGATCATCCGGGATGTCAGAAAGCAGGGGAGCGGATCGTGCTGAAAAGCTCCCTTGCTTTTTAAATATTGTGTACGAGCCAGGACTTGAAGGCACCGGTTCAATGGTTGTCTTTTTTTGAGAGAGCGGGAGGCGTTACCATGAAAGACAGTCCGTTTCTGCTTGAATTGAATCATCTTTCCAAGGAATTCCCCGGCGTCAAGGCCCTCGACGACGTCACCCTCAAGGTGCGTCCCGGCACGGTCCATGCCTTAATGGGCGAAAACGGCGCCGGCAAATCGACCCTGATGAAATGCCTCTTTGGCATGTATACGCCCGACGCCGGCGCGATCCTTTTGAATGGCCGGCGGATGGAACTGCATGAACCCAAAGATGCTTTGGAAAACGGAATCACCATGATTCACCAGGAGTTGCATCCGGTACCGCACCGCAATGTAATGGAAAATATGTGGCTGGGCCGTTTTCCCGTGAAAAAGATCGGCCCCTTGACATTCGTCGATCACTCGAAGATGTACCGGGATACGCAAGCGATTTTCAAGAGTCTGGAGATGGCGATCGATCCTTTGACGATCGTGGGTTCACTTTCAGTCTCCAAAGTGCAGTCGATCGAGATTGCCAAAGCGGTCTCGTTTGACGCCAAAGTCATCATCATGGACGAACCGACTTCTTCCTTGACCGAGAACGAAGTGGAACATCTGTTCCGGATTATTCGCGAATTAAAGAGCCGCGGCGTCGCGGTTATCTATATTTCCCACAAGATGGAGGAGATCCTGCGGATTTCCGACGAAGTGACTATCATGCGCGACGGAAAGACCGTCGGGACCTGGCCCGCGGCTGAACTGACCACCGACCTGATCATCGCCCGGATGGTCGGCCGCGATCTGACCCAACGTTTCCCGGAGCGGCACAACACCCCCGGCGATGTGCTGCTGAAAGTGGAAGGCTTGAGTTCCCCGTTTCCCAAGTCATTCCGGGATATTTCTTTCGAGTTGCGGCAGGGGGAGATCCTGGGCCTGGGCGGCTTGGTCGGAGCGCAACGGACTGAGCTGATGGAGGCCTTATTCGGGTTGCGGGCGATCGCGGCGGGAAGCATCCGGCTGAACGGCCGGCCGATTACGGTCCGATCCGCCGAGGAAGCGATCCGCCATAAAATGGCCCTGCTCACCGAGGAACGCCGGGCCACCGGGATCTTTCCGGTGCTCTCGGTCCAGGAGAATGCGCTCATTGCCAATCAGGGCCGTTATGTGAAACATTTCCTGTTGGATGAGAAGCGCCGCGCCGCGGATGCCGCAAGCAGCATCAAGCAGTTGCAGGTGAAAACGCCTTCCCTGCAGACCCTGATCAAAGATCTTTCCGGCGGCAACCAGCAAAAAGTGCTGTTGGCCCGCTGGCTGCTGACGGAGCCCGACATCTTGTTGCTGGATGAACCGACCCGCGGCATCGACGTCGGCGCCAAATTCGAGATTTACACGCTCATCGCCGAGTTGGCCCGCCAGGGAAAGGGCATTATCATGATCTCTTCCGAAATGCCGGAGCTTTTGGGTATGTCCGACCGGATCGCGGTCATGTGCGAGGGGCGGCTCTCCGGCATTGTTGACGCCAAACAGACTTCGCAGGAAGAGATTATGCGTTTGGCGACACAGTTTATGGCCCAATCAAAGGAGGAGCGAAGCGATGAATTTTAAGAAGATCTCCGGCTTCATCTATCAGAATGCCATTTATTTCGTATTGCTGGCGCTGGTCGTGGCGATGACCCTGGTCGATCCGCGGTTTCTCTCGTTGACCACGTTGCGGGACATCTTGCTCCAGTCATCGACGCGGATGATCATCGCGCTCGGCGCGGTCTTCGCCATCCTGACCGCCGGCGCAGACCTCTCGGCCGGCCGGATGGTCGGCCTGGCGGCGGTGATTTCGGCTTCGATGTTGCAGGCCCCCGATTATTTGCGGCTGTTCTTCCCGGGCTTGCCGCAATTGCCGCTGTTCATCCCGATTCTTATTGCCATCGCGGCTTGTACGCTGTTCGGGGCCATTAACGGTTCGGTCATCGCCCGGTTCGGCGTGCCGCCGTTCATCGCCACCCTGGGATCGATGGTCGTGATCTATGGTTTTACCTCGATTTATTTTGACTTGCCGCCGAACCAATCCCAACCCATCGGCGGGCTGCGGAGTGACTTTACCGAGCTCGGCACGGGCGCGATCGGCATCGGCCCTTACTCCATTCCGTATATCGTGATCATCGCCGCGGTCGTGACCTTCCTGATGTGGGTTCTCCTGAATAAGACCCGTTTCGGTAAGAACACCTATGCCATCGGCGGGAATGTCAACGCCGCCAAAGTTTCGGGGATCAATGTCGGCCGCACCACCATCTGGATGTATACCATCGCCGGCGCCCTCTACGGCCTGGCCGGCGTCTTGGAAGCAGCCCGCACCGGCGGCGCCACCAACAACTACGGGAACGGCTATGAATTGGACGCCATCGCCGCCTGCGTGGTCGGCGGGGTATCCACCACCGGAGGCATCGGTAGTGTCCAGGGCATTGTCGCCGGCGTGCTTATTTTCAGTGTCATCAATTACGGTCTCACCTTTATCGGCCTTAACCCTTATTGGCAGATGATCATCAAAGGCTTGATTATCGTCAGCGCAGTAGCGGTGGATATCCGGAAATATATCAGCAAAAGATAACCGGGTCCATCGAGGAGAGCGAACCGGCATCGTTTCGAATCAACCGTCTGCAATCAGGCGGTTGATTTTTTGTAAGCCATGAATTCCGGCAAAGTGGGCAGAATGATCTCGGAAACGGAATGTAAGAGGAGCGCGGGTCAATGGCGCAGGTCCCCTGGAAGCGGCTTGGATTTTTAGTCGCCGCTTTACTGTTCGTCACCGGCATTGCGGTCGCCGCAACCATCTCCCAAGTGGAGATCTTCAGTTGGTGGACGGGCGTCGGCGAAGAAGAAGGATTGCAGGCGCTCATCAAAGTCTTCCAGCGGCGCGCTCCGGGGATTGCCATTACCAACGCCACGGTGGCCGGCGGCGGCGGGATTAATGCCAAGGCGGTGTTGCAGAGCCGGATGGTGGGGGAGACTCCGCCGGACTCTTTTCAAGTTCATGGCGGAGCGGAACTAATCCATTCCTATGTCAAAACGGGGATGATGGAGCCGGTCACTTCTTTGCTTGAACAGTGGGGCATCCGGAAACGGTTTAATCCGAAGATTATGGAATTATGCAGTTATGGCGGGGAGATTTACTCAATCCCGCTCAATGTGCACCGCGGCAATGTGCTCTGGTACAACCGGGCGCTGCTGTCGAAGCACCAGATCCGGCCGCCCGATTCGTTGGACAGCTTATTCAAGGCCTGCGCGACGCTGAAGAAGGCGGGAGTCATTCCACTGGCATTGGGCGACCGGAACAAGTGGGAAGCCACCCATCTTTTTGAAACGCTGTTGGCCATGACCCTGGGCCCCGCCCGCTATAACGGGTTATGGAACGGTACGACGCCGTTTGATGATCCGGGATTGCGGACCAGTTTGGAGCGGTTCAAGCAATTGACGCGCTATGCCAATCCGAACCACGCCGCCCTGACCTGGCAGGATGCCATACGTATGGTGTATGAAGGGAAAGCTGCTTTCAATGTGATGGGCGATTGGGCCGAAGGCTATTTCAAGACCCTGGGTTGGCAACCGGGCAAGGAATTCGGCTGGACCGCCTTATGCGGACCGGGCGGCAATTTTATGGTGATCACGGACACCTTCGGACTGCCGAAAGGAGCGCCCCACCGCAGCGGGGCCGTGGCCTGGCTGAAGCTGATCGCTTCCCTCGAAGGCCAGGACACCTTCAATCCGATCAAGGGCGCGATCCCTTCCCGGTTGGACGCGAACCGGGCGCGCTACGACGTTTATCTGCGGAAGTCCATGGATGATTTTGCGAGATTGACCTTAACCCCTTCCATCGCCCACGGTTCGGCGGCCTCCCAAGTCTTCTCCGGAGCGCTGGATGATCTTCTGGGAAGCTATCTCGCGGATGGCGATACCGACCGCGCCGTCAAGAACATTCAACTGGCCGCCCGGCTTTACTTGAAATGATTTGCGGCCGCAAAATCATTCCGTTTCCTGCATGAGAGAGCGCCGGTTGCGGAGAATAAAGTAAATCGGAGTATCCGCTTCGCTGCGCTCGTTCTCTGACTGTCTCCGGTTTGCGCCGCACTGCCCGACTTATCCACAGCCAAAACCGTTAACCACGTTAAACGGATCCGTTTATCCACAAAACCAGCTCGCTGATGATTATAAAGTTAGATCCGCAAGAAAGTACGTAAGCATGATAGGGATTCGATCTAGCCTTCCTCCTCTCTCTTGGCTCTCCCCGAATCGGGGAGAGTAACCACCATTCTCCGCAGCCCAAAGGCTTTTGGACTGGGCTTCCCCCGAGAAACTAGACACCAAGTTAAGCACTTTTTCTTCGATTTTCGAAGTATTCCGGGGTCATGCTACCAATTGAAGAATGACGG
>NZ_SLUN01000061.1 GCF_004340685.1 Hydrogenispora ethanolica
TTTTCAAGGTCCGTTTTGGGCTTGCTCATGGAACTTGGGGGGTTCGCTGAATCGGCTTTTTGAGGGCGTTTTCCCCTGTTCAGCGAACCCTAAATATTCGGCAGGCTTACGATAACTGCACTTCCCGCCAGACAAAGTTTTATATTTCTCGAAGCAACTGTTTAGGATTGACCTTTGCGTATGTTTCCCGGTGAAGCGCCGGATCATAAGTCTTACGGAAAAGAATCGTATTCCGTTTCGCTTTGGTTACCCAATCAAACCCTTGCGATATCAACCAGACAAAGAGGTCTTTGCACAAAAACCAACGATCCATGGCAATCCAGACTTTCGCCTTGTTGAGGCTTCGAAAATCCAGCAACATTTGTTTAGCTCAAGCTTGGTCTGTTTTTCGTTTTTCTGATCGGTCTTGACCCAGAAACGCCATAACATGGGGTACTCTAATCCGTTCTGAAGAACGGCCAATGTTGATATCAGATTCATACACCAGATATGTCGTTTATCTGAACTATCAAACAGCCAACAAAGAAACGGCAACTTTTTCCCGTGAGGATGCTCGATTTTCGTATCATCCAAAGCGATGATATCACCATCTTGTAAGCGACTTTCCGGTTTTGATTGAAAACGATCCAGTCGTCCTAAAGAAAACTGCAGCCATTGAAAAGGTTTTGATAAGAATCGACTGAAAGCGCATTGAGTAACGACTTTTCCGGAAAGCAACTGTTTCAACACCGGGGTTTCTTTTAAGAAGTTAGCAATTTGATTGGTCGAACCAGCATTATCGATCAATCCACAGATATAAGCAAACGCCAATTGCCAAACCGATAAACCGGAATGTTTTTGATAGCCCAACTGGGAGAAAAGCAGTGATAAATCAAACATTTCCCAAATTGTTTTCAGTACAGGAATTCCGCCGCCTTTACTATGATTTTTTTCCTCAAAGGTTGGTTTGCGCAAGATTTTCATTCGTATCACCCAAATCGTTTAGAGTGATGACAAAAATGTCATCCTCGCCGATTATGAGGGCGTTTCAGAAAAGTCAAGCCTTTTTGGTGCTTTTTTGAAAATATTTTTCGCTATTGTTTGGTTCTTCTTTCCATCAACCGCATAAGTCCTGTCAATATTTGTCATTAAGTATGGTTATCGTATTACTGAATCTGCTAAAGTATATTATATTATTCCATTACTTGGTTCTTTGGGGGGTATCATCCAATCATACACTGGAAAATACTTGACCTGGAGAAACCGGTACCACCAGTAGAAATCGAATGTTCATCTCATCATTTCCAGCGCTTTTTCGGTATCGATGGATGTAAGATGAACCCATGCGGGTCGAAAGCCGCTTTTTAGTGCATTGCGAGCCGAACCGATATTCGACCAAGCACAGCAGTAAAAAGGTACTTTCCCTCTCTTCAGAATTTCAACCGCAAGGTGAGAAGTAAGTGCCGCCGCAACACCATTTTTTCGATATTCAGGCAGGACATCGATACCAATCTGCCACATGGAGTCACAATCGGCCGAACAACCTGCCATTCCAATTATTTTGTCATTGTCATAAGCCGCTGCTACAAGCATATCAAGCTGTTTTCGCTTTTCACACAGTGCGTTACTCCATTGGCTCAAATAAAGCTGTGAAAAATCGTCAGGATTTAGAAGCTTCACCGGATAGGTGCAAGGAAGCGCGGCGAGGATATCGACATCCGGTAAAAAATATTCTGCCATAAAGCACGGTATCTTACCGTATTTTTCGAACTCCTTTGTCAGCAGGTAAAGATTGGGCGTTTCAAAACAATGTTCAATCGTACCATGATTGATATATTCCAAAATGAAGTCAGCGATTCTCTCATCAACGGAAGCGACGATGTTTGAACCGTAGGACACAAGATCGCAGAAAAACGGAAGACTCAGATACCGCCGGGCATTTTGATTCGGTTTTGAAATTACAACTACATTTTGCTTTGATGTTAAATCTTCAACCTTGCAATTCGAATCAATTGCGGTTTGCTCCATCGCAATTTTTAAAATTTCTTGATTCGTCATATTACCCTTTCCACCCTGAATAAATCATCTTTACTTTACTACGAAATATATTATGATACTATCCTACCACAAAACGGAAAAGCATCATATAACTTTATCCTATCAGCCGGGTCAGTTCGCCGGTATAGGTCAACGACAGCCGGTGCATTGCGCGGGTGCAGGCAATGTAAAGCAGGCTGCGGTCGTATTCGCCGGAGTAGGTCTCGTGATTGGCCGCGGGGATGATGGCCGCGTCAAATTCCAGCCCTTTGGACATTTGAATTGAGGTGACGGATATGCCATTGGTGAAGGTTGCGCTGTCCGGCGCAATCAGCCGCAGCTCGTAGTCCTGAGATAGTATATCATAAAGGGCTTTGGCCGCGCCGTTCGTTTTCAGGATAATTCCGAGTGTCACATTCCCGCTATGCTGAAAGGCGGCGATTTTTTCCTTGATCCGCGTCAGCTCTTCCTGCCCGTTACGGCAATAGACGAGGTCGGGGAGAGGGCCATGGCGCGGGACCGCCTCCAGCGCGACAACATTTTGGATGCGTTTGGCGAAGCTGATGATCTCATAGGTTGAGCGGTAGCTCCTATTCAGCGCGATCAATTCCGCGCCTTCGTAAAGCTCACACAGATCTGCGAGCGTATGGCAATGGTTCGGGTTGATAAACTGCCCGAAGTCGCCCAGGATCGTTTTCTGGCACTTGAAGAGGATATTCATCACCGCGTATTGCACTGGCGTGTAATCTTGCATTTCGTCGATGACCAGATGGCGGATAACCCGGCTCTCCCGCAAGCCCTCAAAAGCGGCGTGGAAGTACAGGAACGGGTATACGTCGGACCATTCGAGGGTCTTCTTCGCGGGCATCACCCATTGGTCCGCGATCTTCAGCTGCTTATAGAAATCCTGGTAGAGGGCCAGGGTATTCTTCACCTTCAGCATCGCGGTCAGGCTTTTCAAGATGGCCCGGGTATCCGGCAAAGGCTCCTCCATGAAGTTGTCGCTTTCAAAGCGGTCACGAATATCGTCCGCAATCATCTGCAGCCGCCGCTTGACCGGGTGTTTATGATACGCGGCAAATTGGCTGCGGATCCAGGCGCTTTGGACGGTGAATCTGCCAAAAGTATAGTCGGATGGTTCCAAGATAGTCTCGGGCATCCGGGCCAAGTACTCGTCCATCCGTTTTACAAAGTCCAGCGTGGACTTGAAGCGCACCCGCTCCGCCCACCTGGGGTCAGCGGTTTCCAACGGGTCCTGGTCGGGCTCGAAAGCGATGATGCCCTTCAGCTGAATCTCGGCTATATCGGCAAAGCTCATCCCATAAATCGGCTCCTCGCCCAATTCGGGCAGGACATTGGAAATATACTCCCCAAAAACCTTGTTGGGCGACAGGATGGCCACGTTCTTCGCGGATAACTCGTCTTTGAAGCGGTAGAGCAAGTAGGCGATCCGGTGCAGCGCAATGGATGTTTTGCCGGAACCGGCGACCCCTTGAATCAGAAGGGTCCCGGCCTTTTCGTTCCGGATAATCAGGTTCTGTTCCTTTTGAATGGTCGCGATGATCGATTTCATCTTTTGGTCCGAAGTATGGCAGAGTTCGCGCTGCAGAACATCATCTTGAATATTGAGCGAGCTCTCCAACACATACTCCATCGCGCCATTCTTGATCTTGAATTGCCGTTTCCGCGTCAGCTCGCCGTTGATGGGTCCGGCCGGGGCGAGGTATCCCGCCGGCCCGAGCTCGCAATCGTAAAACATGCCGGCGACCGGGGAGCGCCAGTCGGAAATCAGCAGCTGATTACCGTGGCTGAAAGCAAATCTGCCAATGTAAAAGGGGACGGGTGTTGCGGTGGATGCTTCCCAAAAATCGATCCGGGCGAAGTAAGGCGAGTCCAGCAGTTTCACCAGTTTATCCCGGAGCTTCACCGCAAAGGCGCCGTGGCTGTCAATTTGCCTCAAAGCGAGTTCATTCTGGAACATCTCGTGGGGGTCGATTTCGCCGCGATGCTGTACCATGTAGCGCTTGACATCCATGTATTCTTTGTCGAGGTGCCCGACGGAATCGTCGGCTTGCCGGATGGCCTCATCCAGCTTGCGCTCAATAGATTCAAGCTGCGCGATTTCATCGGGAAAAGCAGGCGTTTCGGCGGATGCTTCCGTTTGGCTTGCTTGAATGCGGGTCGGCTCCTGCGGTGCGCGGCCGTTCACTTGCTGTGCCTCAGTCATTCGAATCCTCTTCCTCCTTGGGTAAGATCATCCGCTGGGTCGGATATCCGAACTCCGTCAGCAGTTCCGCTTCGGCGAAGCCTAGCTCCTTGAGGGCTTTGCGATATCCGGTATCGGCTTTGTCGCCCTCTCGGAATGTGGTAATACTGATCGCCTTATTCTGCAGCAGCTCGCTGAAGGCCACGTTCAAGAAGTCCCGGGAAACACCCTGTTTGCGGTAGAGCGGATGGACCGCCAGAAAATCGATGCTGCCGGTTTCGTAGTTGATCATCATGGCGCCGATACAGAGGTCGCCCTCGGTCATCAGCAGCGCGCCGTTGCCCGCGATATAGCGTTTCAGGACCGTTACGTGCTCAGCCTCTTCAAGATGGGGAAAGCCGTCAATGGCCAGGCGCACCAAGTCCAGCCATCCCGGAATATCCGCTGCTTTGGCAAAGCGGACGGCCCGCGCGGCATTCTGCCGCGCCTTTTCCAGCGATTCGCGCTGGTCTTTGAAGTTGTATTCCAGCTGCAATGGATAAAACACCTCGTTTTTCCGAAATTGGAGAGGGGACTGCTTATACATCGCCTTGAACACACTGCTGAAAGCCTGCTGGCTGTCGTAACCCGCCAGAATCGCAATGTCCAGGATGGATTGATCCGAAAAAACCAGCAGTTTGGCTGCTTCGGTCAGTTGCCGGCGTTGCGCGTAATCATGAATCGTCAGCCCCACGGTAGCGGTGAAGAGGCGGTGCAGGTGGTATTTGGAATAATGCGCCGCGGCGGCGACAATATCCAGGTCGATCTTTTCGACGGACAAATGGGTTTCAATATAGTGGATTGCGGCAATCACGGTCTCAAGGTTTTTCATCGGTCTTTCCCCTTATGCGTTGCATAATAGCAATCATCGGATTGGAAACTTTCATGAATCTTGCGCTGATCGGGCCTCCCACCGGATGACTCATTGCGAATGGCACATATCCGGTAAAATGGCCGAATCAATTATATCAGGTTTGAAGGCGCCATTTTTCATCATTCTTGCGATTTATGCGGAAGCATATGCCGGAGGGAATACCAATGCCTTTTCGCAGTCCGGCTGCAGGTACCTGGAAATGTCTTTGATACCGGAGCGGAGTTTGTGGGTTTACGGCCCACCCCAAGGGGGGCCGAGTAAATTTTGGGAGGGAAACGGTCAAAGAGCGGATAGCCTAACAGGCTAGCATCGGAACACTTCGTAATCGCAGGATCCTGGTTTCGGACGACTCATACCTTCCCGCCGGATACTCATTCAGACCGGCAACCGGAAGGGGACGGGGTTAGGTTGGTTTAACTTTCGTGTGCGCTGATACCAAGTTAGCTGAAATTTGTAATGGAATCACCACACCAATGTCCAGCCTTGCTCCTTTTATAACTGAATGAGCTGATTCGGTTCTAAAATGAGCTTATTCACTAACTGAATCACCATCTCTCAGTTACCAAACGAGCATCTTCAGTAACTGAATGAGCATCTTCAGTAACTGAATGAGCATCTTCAGTAACTGAATGAGCATCTTCAGTAACTGAATGAGCATCTTCAGTAACTGAATGAACATGTTCAGTAACTGCAAAAGGATCTGCAGTTACTGAATAACCATCTTCAGTAACGAAATAAGCAATTTCAGTAACCGAATGACCATCTTCCGTTACTCAATGAACAGTTTCGGTAAGTGAATGAGCTTATTCCGTAACGGAATGACCATTTTGGGCAACTGCAGCGGAAGTTTCCGTAGCTGAATTACCGGACCTTCTTAATGTATACATGACTCGGGGCAGTGTTCTGCCAGTGGCGGGGTCCGTTTCGGCGAATTCGGCGCCCCGGATGAAATGGTTTCGTTCCAGGAGTTTGATGGATTTGGCGTGGCCCGGGTTGGGAACCGCTTCGATCCGTTGCAGCTTCATGCCGTGAAAGCCATACTCGATGACGGCAGCCACTGCTTCTTGCATGATTCCCCGGCCTTGCCAATCCGCCAGCAGTTCGTAGCCGATTTCGGCCTTGGACTCTTCCGGGGAGATATTCCAATAGCAGATCGAACCGATCAAGCGGTCCCGGCCCTGCAACGTGATGGCCCAGGTGATGGAGCGGTTTGCGGCAATATCCCGGATGAGCTCTTGCAGCTTGCGGCGGGCTTCTTCGTAGGTTTTGGGTTTGGCGTCATAGTTTTTAAGCAATCGTTCATCCGATTTCAGGATGAAGAATTGATCCAAATCCGCTTCGCTAAGCTGGCGCAAGACCAGGCGTTCGGTGGTCAGGTTCGGAAAGGGCGTGAAATTAATCATCAGCTTTGCTCCCTTTTTTCGTAAGAGTTCAACTTTCGCAATTGAAATTTACCAATAAACCCTTGAAATAATTAGGTATAGCATCATAACAAGAAGTCATCTTGATTTATAAATAAATAACTGGACTTCCATGTAAAAAAATATGCAAATGATTTAAGCGATTGAAAGCCGATGGGGACTATTCCTGCCCCCACACCCCCAGGACCAAAGGGTGTAGTGGGACACCCTTTGGAATCCGCCCAGTCGGAACCCAGGTTCCGACGCCTCCTCATTCATCCGGGGTTCTAGCATGCCGCCGCCATCCATGGCATTCTGACTGGCTACTATGTGTAGGCTTCCGCTGACGACCGCAGTTTTTCATCCGCGAAAAGATGCGTCGTCCGCCTTCATCCCTGAAGGCGGGTACCGTTTCGAAAGAAAGAGGCTTCGAATGGATATTTGAGTTTAATGAGAATCTCAAAAAGCCGAATAACAACCGTCTTCATAGAGGGAGACAGCGCCGCTTCTTTACGCGGAGGAAAAACGCGGTCGGAAACGGAAGCCTTAACTGGTTGCCAGACAGATAGCCAGGGATGGCAAAGACGTTCAAGAACCGGGAGGAATAAATCCGTAGGTTCTCAGCGACAGGAAGTCGTAAAGATAAGGCTCCATGGATGGATAAGGCCGAATCCAACGGTTTTTTGGTTACTTTTTTACCGCTAAAACCCGCCGCCGGAACCGTAGGCCAAAGGAACAAGCATCCAAAAGTTTTTCCCTTTACATTCCATACCTAATCTGTTTTTAGTCCGTTTGTCAGGGTATCTTTCTATTTTTCTTTTCATTGCTTAGTATACATGGTTTTGATTACTTTTTTCTCTGCGAAAGTTGATGTAAAAGTAAGAGTATTCTAACATAAAAACCGGACCGGGCTGCATGCGATTTTAGGATTGCGCGACGAAACCGGAGCAAGAGGGAATATCCTTTCGAACGGCGGAATCTCGGTTTTCCGGAGAACCGTCCCCAATATTTTAAAAATTTTTTCGGTCTGAAGCAGGGATGATTATAAAAGCGCTGTTACATGTAATCATTTTATTGTTGATTTTGGACAATCAATCTGATATAATGAAGCCATCGGATGAAGCCTAGGCAGCCGAAAAACTTTCAGGGACCCGTCTATCCCGAACATTTATTGGAGGTAATGACCATGATCAAAGCTCAATCCATCCTGGCCAAACTGGGCCGGACCGAGGAGATGCTGGCCGGTTTGTCGGCCCATGCCGAAGAGTTGGCCAAACGGGGCATCGACGCCGCCTTTATTACCCAATTGACCAGCATCCATGGCAACGCCCGCGACGCGCATGCCGAGCGTTTGGCCTTTAAGGCGCGGATGATGGAGAAGACCGTCGAGCGCCAGCAGTATCTCGACGCAATGCAAGCCCTGTACTCGGTGGCCCGTAAGCAGGTGAAGATCGAATTGCCGCCCGAGACCTGGCGGGAATTTGGTATCGTTGATCAGCGGTAAAGACAAGATATGAGATTATTTTGAAATATGTATGGGTACGGAAGAGGTAGGCGCGGCGAGTCAAGCCCGCCTACCGCGAAGCATACATATAAACTACCTCTACAATAAACATAATGACCTGGTATAATAGAGTCAATGGCTCAAAAGTTTCGTGCCATGCGAGATCATCTTTGTTTTGTCGTCGACCCGGAGTGATGTAAAAAAGCCGGGGGGTCGACGACAAATCAAAACCGGAATGGAGCATGCGGTTCAATAGAAAGTTGTGACGGAGAAGCCCGAAGGTTGATGGTCCGGGTTTAAAAAAGTCCATTTGGGAAGGGTTTTAGACTACCTATGAGGAATTGAAACCACTGATTTTCAATTTTGAAAACGGAACGATAACAATGTTTTAGACTACCTATGAGGAATTGAAACCCAGGAGCCATATCGGCCGCAAATTGTGCTTCTTCGTTTTAGACTACCTATGAGGAATTGAAACTCGTCAAAATACCAGGCGCGAGGCTCCCAATATTCTGTTTTAGACTACCTATGAGGAATTGAAACATATAAATATCTCCAGATAACTGAGCTTCCACCATCGTTTTAGACTACCTATGAGGAATTGAAACTAATCTAATTCCCATTCTTCAGCATCAGCGGACTTCGTTTTAGACTACCTATGAGGAATTGAAACACCATTGCCAATAATTCTCGCGGAGATTAGAGTAATTGTTTTAGACTACCTATGAGGAATTGAAACTAAAAAAAAGCGAAAATGCCGTTACCTTCCAATGTACGGGTTTTAGACTACCTATGAGGAATTGAAACTTTTTTGCTTATGCAATCTATATTCTCTATGCCATTCGTTTTAGACTACCTATGAGGAATTGAAACCAAGTTTTCCAAGTACCGGCTGGGAGTCCACTTTCGTTTTAGACTACCTATGAGGAATTGAAACAGAAGACAAGGTTGGAAACCCGAACAGGCCCGTTCGTTTTAGACTACCTATGAGGAATTGAAACTCAAACAATTTTTCTACGTATCCAATACTAATATGTTGGTTTTAGACTACCTATGAGGAATTGAAACCTTGTCAAGGAATATCTTTTTAAAATGGGGTGCTTGCGTTTTAGACTACCTATGAGGAATTGAAACTTCACCTCTTTTTTAAGATAAACGAATTGAACGATCTGTTTTAGACTACCTATGAGGAATTGAAACTATTTGGAACTGCGGTCGAAAAATCCGGTGATGGCGTTTTAGACTACCTATGAGGAATTGAAACTCAAGATTCAAAACAATATCCCCGCAATCATCGACTCGGGTTTTAGACTACCTATGAGGAATTGAAACTCGGCAATTCCAGTCCACGCAAACTTGATGATCCGCGTTTTAGACTACCTATGAGGAATTGAAACAGGGCATTAAAAATGTCTTTGGCGGTTCTGGATTCGCGTTT
Source organism: Hydrogenispora ethanolica (assembly GCF_004340685.1). Taxonomy (NCBI): domain Bacteria; kingdom Bacillati; phylum Bacillota; genus Hydrogenispora; species Hydrogenispora ethanolica. The sequence goes on from NZ_SLUN01000061.1 coordinate 9,478, forward strand.
TAGACTACCTATGAGGAATTGAAACAAGTTCCTAACAAGATTGACAGTACGAACGCTAGGTTTTTAGATTACCTATGAGGAATTGAAACACATTCCTAACAGGTCGGAAATCGCGCTGGTGGTCGTTTTTAGATTACCTATGAGGAATTGAAACCGGTTCCGTGGCTGCACTCAACGGCGGACAACTCCAATGTTTTTAGATTACCTATGAGGAATTGAAACCCAGGCTCCGCTCTTGCGGCGTAAGGTCGGCCGCTTTGTTTTTAGATTACCTATGAGGAATTGAAACTGTTTGCCAGCTTCCCAGCACTTCAACTGACCTTCGGGTTTTTAGATTACCTATGAGGAATTGAAACAATAATGGTTGGACGGCAAGTGCGGAAAGATATTGGGCGTTTTTAGATTACCTATGAGGAATTGAAACTCAGAACTGCATCGTCGTTCGAACAAGGGCGGCCAGGTTTTTAGATTACCTATGAGGAATTGAAACATGATGTTGCTGAAATCTGAGACGATCTCACGTCCGGCGTTTTTAGATTACCTATGAGGAATTGAAACCCGTCGAGCAGGTAAAGGCGGTCCTGCAACGAAAAATGTTTTTAGTCTACCTATGAGGAATTGAAACTTTATCTTATTTTAATTATCACGTCGTGGGATTTTAAGTTTTTAGTCTACCTATGAGGAATTGAAACCTCGCCATTTAAGGCATCGCGATTTTCTAAAATTCCTTTCGATGGATTGAAACGCCGGGAATAAGAAAAAAGACTGATTGCTCAGTCTCGGATCGCGGGGGAAGGGACTTTCAAAGCCATGGTAAAGCCTTTTGAAACGGAAATCGCTTGATAAAGGTCGAAAAACGACTTTACCCTTGCTTCGCTGCGTTTTTGTAACCACCTTTTATCAGAACGCTGTTAGAACTTGACCGTGCGGGAGGCGCCTTTCATGTCCATGAAGGTGGCTTCGGCGTCCTCGATATAAAACGTTTCAAAGATTGAGTCGTCGGCGCTGTACATTTTTTTGAGCGTCGGCATGGCGTTCAGCGCGGCCTCTTTGGACTCCCGGCTGGTCTTGAAGACGGCCTTGCCCTTGAGGCGCAGCCATTCGCCGGTCTTGGAAGTAGTGCTGATCTCCAGGCGGGGATTGGCTCGGAGCTGCTTGTAGACATCCTTTTGATTGTTGGTCGCCAGATACAGCTTACCTTCCCATTCCATCGCGAAGCCGAAGGGACGCACTTTGGGAACGCCGCCGTCGACCGTAGCCAGGTAGAAGATGGGATTGTCCGTCAAAAACTGTAAAACTTCTTTCATCGCGCTTCTCCTTTGGTGATTTTTATGGTATTATTTTACGGCAGAGAAATAAAAATGCAAGTATGCAGTAATTCTTGACTAAGTATATTTTAGATAGCAATGGAGAAGCAAACGATGGGCAATTCACAAAAGGATGAAGCGCCGCTCGCCGACTGCCCGGTGACCTATGCCTTGCGGCTCATCGGCGGCAAGTGGCAGATTCCGATCCTGTGGGCGCTCTGCCAGAACCGGGTGCTGCGCTACCAGGAACTCAAGCGGAAGATCGCCGGGATCACCAACATGATGCTCGCCCAATCTCTCAAGGAGTTGGAGAGCAACGGACTGGTCACCCGGATTCAGTACACGGAGATACCGCCACGGGTCGAATACTCGCCGACCGAGGCGGCGCTGCGGCTGCTGCCGGCCCTGGAGGAACTGGGAAAATGGGGCGCGGAGATGAAACAGCGGTCCCTTCCGGTGGAAGGGCCGCAATGAAGGTCCGGATAAAAACACTCCGGTTAAAGTATCAGTATTTCGAGAAAAGAGCTGTTTCGAATGGAAATTAAAAATACCGCGGTCCGGTTCGGCTACGCCGCAGCGGATATTACCCCGGACTGGCCGGTGGAATTGGTCGGCTTTGCCCGTTTGGATAATACCTCGCAGGGCATATTCCAGCCATTGTATGCCCAAATTCTGCTCTGCCAAACGGATCACGAAAAATGCTGCTTGATTACGATCGATAGTATCGGTTTCACCGTCAACCTCACCCAAAAACTGCGCGACCTGGTGGCGGCCGAGCTTCAAAGCGGGCGCGCCAAGGTCATGGTATGTTTCTCCCATACTCATTCGGCCCCCAACGCGGGAACGGATGAAAGATACTATCAGCTTGTCTGTGACCGGGTTTTGGCTGCGGTCCGGGAAGCGCAAGGAAACATGGAGCAGTGGAACGCGGCATGGGCCGTCACCGAAACCAATATCGGCGTCAACCGGCGGGGGGAAAATTCGGTTCTGGATAACCGTCTCGGAATTTTGAAACTCGCCGACGGGATTTCAGGCGAGCCGAAGTTGCTGGTATTGCGGGTCACGGCCCACGCCAATGTGTTAACCAGTGATAACTACCGGATTTCCGCAGACTATTTCGGTCCGGCCCGGGAGCGGCTGGCAGAGAAGTATGGTTGCAAGGTGATGATGATCCAGGGCGCTTCCGGCGATGTCCGGCCGAGATACCAGCAGGAAAACGCGGAGTATCTGGAGATCCACGCGTTTGAGGCTTCCATGAAATCCTATAGCGATGTTGAAAAAGAGCGCTATTTCCAACAAAGCATGGCGGCCTTGGCGCAAATGGCGAATTCCATCGTCCAGTCCGTCACGGGAGTGTTGGAGGAGATGGTTCCCGCCCCGGTGTTCCGCTTGACAATGTTTTCGGAGCACCATCGCTTTTGGGCCGATGTTCCGGGCCTGGAGCGGGCCGCCCAAATTGCCGCCGAGGCCCAAAAAGAAGCCGCCATTGACGGCAGGGACTGGTTGCAAGAGGTGAAGCGGTTGCATCAAGATAAGATTCAGGCCCAGGAGGCGAAGATTGAGTTTCAATATTTTATTCTGAATGAAGGCTGCCTCTGCGGCATCGCCAATGAAGCCATGTGTGAAATCGCTTTGGATATTGTGGAGCGGACCCAAAATCCGCTCGTATTCTTCGGGGGATATGTCAATGGCATTGAAAGCTATCTGCCGACGGCGCAGGAATATGATAAAGGCGGCTACGAGGTATTATGGTCGAATCTGATCTATTTTCGGTACCATGGCCGGGTGATGCCGCTCAACCGCAATACGGCCCGGGATATGGTCGACATCGTCGCCGCAAGCTGGGCAAGATTGAATCACCGCGATATTACCGGCGAACAGTGATGGAATGTAGGATTGTTAAGCTTTGAAACGGACTGGATAATGCAAATCGTAGCCTTACTCACATTCCTTAGGAGGACGATTTGAATCCATTGATATTGAAGCCTTTGGAGGATAGGGATCTTCCGCTTGTGAAAGAGTGGCTTTATAAAGACTATATCCAAAAATGGTATGATGATCCGGAAGAATGGTTGTATGAAATGAAAGAACGGAAGGGTGCCTTTCATTTTATTAAGCATTTCATTGTTTTCGATGAAAATAACCCGATCGGATTTTGCCAATACTACGACTGTTTTGAGGCGAAAGAAGATTGGTACAGTGTCGATCAGCCCCAAAGAGTTTTTAGCATGGATTATTTAATCGGGGAAGAGACCTGCCTGGGGAGAGGGCTTGGCAAAGAAATTGTAAGAATCTTGAGCGATACAATCCGCGTGGTGGAAAAAGCTCATGAAATTGTAGTCCAGCCCGAAAAGGAAAATATCCCTTCTTGCAAGGCGCTATTAGCCAACAACTATGTCTATGATGAGGAAAAAGGTTATTACTCGAAAGTATTGATCCATTCGGTAGGCTGATGTAGTGTTACGCTTTGATGGCAATTGAGATGCATTTTAATCGGTGCATATCCAGCGATTCCTGAGTGGAACGGCGGTATCCTATACTTTTGGTCGAACCTGATCGATTTTCGATACCATGGCAGGGGTCATGCCACTCAATCGCAATATGACCCGGGATATGGTCGAGATCGTGGCGGGAAGTTGGGAACGTGGAAGATCTCTATTTTGTTGTCGACCCGGAAGTGATGTAAAAATGCCGGGGGGTCGACAACAAGTTAAAATCTGATGGAGAATGGGGTTCAATAGAAAGTTATGATGGGAAAGTCCGAAGATTTGACGGTTCGGGCTTAAAAAAGTCCATTTGGGAAGGGTTTTTAGACTACCTATGAGGAATTGAAACTCATGGTACGGCGAATTTGTTTGATGAGTTCTCAAAGTTTTTAGACTACCTATGAGGAATTGAAACTGCAATGGTTGGTTGCATCGGCTCCCGGAAAGGAAGCAGTTTTTAGACTACCTATGAGGAATTGAAACTTGCAAATTGGACAAATGTCAATTGGTGTTTTCTCGAGTTTTTAGACTACCTATGAGGAATTGAAACTCTGGCGACCGATACGGTCCTGGTTCTTGATGACGGTTTTTAGACTACCTATGAGGAATTGAAACAGCAGGTTACAATTGCCATGAGTATCCCTCCCTTCGTTTTTAGACTACCTATGAGGAATTGAAACTGACTTTTATACCAGCAAACTGATCTTCCCGGCTGCGTTTTTAGACTACCTATGAGGAATTGAAACCAATATAGTGTCCAACGGGCCGACGTGATGGAGATGTTTTTAGACTACCTATGAGGAATGAAACTCGAATGGTGCAACAAAAAGTATGGTGGTGAAGTGGTTTTTAGACTACCTATGAGGGATTGAAACTGGATCAGAACCTGTCGGATCAATGATTCTTGTTATGACAAATTCAAACATTTTTTGAAGGTTTTTTATGTATGATAGCGAAAAAGATATGGCAAATGATTTGGAAGATATTTTTATTGTCGGGAAATTGCGGTAAATCAAACTTAAAATTGGCTTTTTCATGGACGGAACATTTTAAATGGGTTTTGGCAATTCGTGATCGAAAGATAGGTTATTCAAAGGAGCAGAAATTGCGTTTAAAGATCAGCTTTAATTCCGATGCCCCCATCGACCTTCCGGTTCAATACAATCATTGGTTGCAAGCCACATTGTATGCGTCCTTGGATCCGGAGTTCGGCGCTTTTCTGCATGACCGGGGGTTTGACGGCGGGGGCCGTGTTTTCAAGCTTTTTACTTTCTCACGGCTCTTTGGGACTTTTCGGATTAATGGACCGCAAATAAGTTTCACGCCGCCGTTACAGTTGATCGTCGCGTCGCCGGTGGAGCGGTTTTGCCAGTCATTATTGAACGGATTGCTGACCAAGGGAGAAATCCGGCTGGGAGAAAACAGACTTGTTGTCGAAAGCGTTCAGGCCGAACACCCGGTAGTGGAAGGCGAGTCGCTGAAGTTGCACTTATTATCGCCGGTGACGGTTTATAGCACGTTACTCCGGCGGGATGGGCGAAAATATACTTGTTATTTCGCGCCGGGGGATCCGGAGTTCACCAGACTCGCCAAGGAAAACCTGGATAAGAAGTTTCGGGCGTTGGTAGGAACGGAACCGTCGCCTGGGATTATGACGATTCACCCGTTGCGACTGCCCCGATTGCATATTCTCGATTACAAAGGAAATGTAATCAAAGCGTATTCGGGAATGTTGCAGATGAACGGACCAAGAGAATTGTTGCAATTGGCGATCGATGCCGGACTGGGAAGCAAGAATGGCATGGGATTTGGGTGTGGGGAGATTAAGGGATGACGGAATTTTCATGTGCCAAGTGGTCCACTATTTTTAATCTGGCTTGAAGTTCTTTTTCTAGCAGTGGGACCAATTAATTATAATTCATTATTGTATCGGGGCGGTGGAATTCCAATGCTAAGTACGGTCAAGGAATTAGGGGAATTAATTTCAAATCAAAATCGTATCGGCAAATTGGCTTCTTTGGTTGAGAACCCTAAAGTCAAATCTTATTTGCACGCAATTATTATAGAGATCAATATTGATTCCGGTGAGGGAGTTTTGAAGGGAGTTAGTTTGGAAGAACTTTCAGACAGAAAAAAGATGTTGTATTTGTATCGTTCAGGATCTTCGCGAGGTACTGATTTAACACCGGTCGCTAAAATAACCGAAGTTGAAAAAACATTTAACAATAAAATTTTAGCTTGGTTTAAGTATGTTGAAGATAAGAAAAAACCTTTAAAATTAACAACAGAAGATTTAAATTTTCTTAGAATAATTTGGAAAATACTTCAGGAAAGCAATAAAGATTTGCTGAATGATCTAAATACAAAATTAGGAACGCTTTCTAAAGAAGAAAACGCAATTTTGACAATTAAGATTAATAACAAATATATCGGTGAATTTGAACTCTTTTCAAGAATTTTATTGGGTTTGGAAAGCTTAAAAGATGACTCTATTGGTGAGTCCAACAAGGTATGTTCAGTCTGTGGTAAACGACAGGAAAAAGTTTCAGGTAATATCAATACTTTTAAATTCTATACCATTGATAAACCGGGCTTTATTGTTGGAGGATTTAATGAAAAATTATCATGGCGAAATTTCCCGGTTTGTCAGGATTGTAAATTGGCTTTGGAAACCGGACGCGAATTTATCGAATCTAAGCTGAACTTTAAGTTTGTATACGGACTGAACTATTTTTTACTCCCTAAGTTTCTTTTAGGAACCTCTACTATTTCCAAAGAAATTATTGATTACTTTACTGATGGTCCTAAAAAAATCTCCATGGCTAATGATATCGTAAAACGGATTACCGCCGATGAACAGGATATTCTGGCCCTTTTGAGCAGTGAAAATGATGTTATGACGATACAATTTCTTTTCATGCGCGGAGAACAAAGCGCGGAGAGAATTTTGTTGTTAATTGAGGATGTTTATCCATCCATGTTGCGGAAAATTTTTGACGCCAAAGAAAAAACAGATTATACATGGAGGTGTGTTGAACGGGAGTTTAACTTCGGGATATTACGAAAGTTTTTCATTAAATCCGATGAAAATAAGCATGATCCGGACTTAGATAAGTATTTCCTACAAATCGTGGAGGATGTTTTTAGGCTCCGAACTATAGAAAAACATTTTGTTCTTAAGTTTATCATGAAAAAAATTCGTTATGACTTTAATAATGAGTATGAATCGTTTCATTGGACGGTTTTGGATGGAATCGTAAGTCTGACATTTTTAATAAAACTTAGTTTAGTCAGTTATAAGGAGGTGAAAAATGTGATCAAGAGTCAATTTGACGATGTCTTCGCCAATATTGCGCCGATGCTCACAGAATCAGCAGCTAAGGGAATTTTTCTTTTAGGGGCTTTGACGAAACTTTTATTAAACAAACAATATGTAGACCGTGGTAATGAACCATTCGCTAAACAATTAAAGGGACTACGCTTAACCGAAAGGGATATACGAGGTTTATTGCCGAAAGTTCAAAACAAGTTGATTGAATATGAATCTTTTGATAAAGGCAAGCGACAAATGGCGGAAGAAATTTCGTTACACTTATTGTCTGCTGGCGAAAATTGGCCTCTTACCTTGGATGAAATTAACTTTTATTTTGCAACGGGTATGAACTTGGCTAATTTGATCGCTAAAACAATTTATCCTAAAAAGGAGGAGGCAGTATAAAAATGAGTAACATTAACCGTTCTGAAATTCTTTTTCTTTATGATGCTACGGATGCTAATCCGAATGGAGATCCAATCGACGAAAACAAACCCAGAATTGACGAAGAGACCGGTTTGAATTTAGTCACCGATGTCCGATTGAAACGTACAATCAGAGATTATCTGTATTCCTATAAAAAAAAGGATATCTTCGTGCTGGAAACCAGGGATAAAAAAGGGGAATTACGTACTAAAGAAGAACGATTGGGTGATTATAAAAATAACTTTGATGATTTGTTGATCAAATGCATTGATTTGAGGCTTTTTGGCGCGACCATCGCAGTGAAAGAAAAGACTTTGACATTGACCGGTCCGGTTCAATTTAAGTTTGGACGTTCACTACATCGGGTTGATTTAACTTATATTAAGGGTACTACAGTAATGCCTTCGAAAGAAGGTAATAAACAGGGTACTTTTACCGAAAAGTATATTCTTCCGTATTCATTAATTGCATTTTATGGGGTAGTTAACGAGAATGCAGCTAATGAACAACAAATTCCGCTCACACCGGAAGATATTGATTTAATGTTAGAAGCTATGTGGAATGGCACCAAAAATTTACTTTCCGGTTCCAAAACCGGCCAAATGCCGCGCTTGTTATTACTAGTTGAGCATAAAGAGGGACATTCCCACTTCGGTGAACTAGACAAGCGAATCAAGTTTGTCACTGATAAAGATGATGCTGCATTGCGGGATGTCAGTGATGGTAGACTTGAGGTAGATGCTTTGCGAGAATTATTACTGGCAAATAAAGATGAGATCTCCAGGATTAAAATTATAATAGACGACCGGGTAAATCTGACAATGGCCGGTAAAAAAGTAACCGTCGCCGAAGTCTTCGCCGAATTGCCATTTGAAACGATTAAGTATTAGAGGCGCTGGACGATGAAAATATTGGTCTTTGATATTTGGTCGGACTTTGGCCATTTTAGAAAGTATTATACTACATCATCTCCCTTGACTTTTTCGTTTCCGCCACCTCCAACCGTGGCTGGGATGTTAGGGGCTATCATCGGTAGTAATAAAGAAAGCTATCTGCGAGACTTTTCCTTGGATAATATGCGGTTAGGTATCCAGCTAATTAATCCAGTACGTAAAATCCGTCTTGGCATTAATCTGATTAATACTAAGGATAATTATTGGAAACCGGTTCATAAAAAAAAGCATGCACCACGAACCCCTATTAGAACTGAATTCTTGCACAATCCGGCTTTTCGGATTTACATCCATCACCAGGATGATGCCTTATTCACTAAGCTGGCGAATTTAGTAAAGCGGCATTATGCTCATTATACGTTATCAATGGGTTTAAGCGAATTACTGGCCGATTTTCGGTGGGTCGGACTCTATGAGGGTCAGTTGAGGCCCCCCAACTTGGATGAATTAGTCTCGGTAATCCCGGAGAAGTACTTTAAGGGGGATAATTTGATCCTGGAGACGGAACGGCGTTATTTTAAAGAAAGGATTCCAGTTTATATGACCCCGGAGCGGATCGTTGAGAGCTATGACAATGTTATCTGGGAGGCCGAAGGGAAACCATTGCGGCTCGGAAATCGAACCAAGGAACAAATTATTGTATTAGAGAATGGGGATAAAATCTGTTATTTCTAACTCATCCTTAATAAAACAAGAGGGGATTGGTTCTAGACTCGAAATTATGAGGGAGTCATCATGGAAACTAGATCAATGCTTTATTCACATCCGGATAAATTTCTAACGGACCATCTCTATGGTGTTGTACAACTTGGCCAATATTTTTTTGATGAAAAGAAGACCAGGCTATTACCCACCATGGACGCTAGGACAATAATCGATATTATCGGAACGGCCCATGATCTTGGTAAGGCGACCTGTTTTTTTCAAAACTATTTGACAGCTTCCGAAATGGAAAAACTCCGGCTAAAAAAGGCTGAGCGAACTCATCATGGGCTTTTTTCGGCTGTCTGTGGATATTTTTTGGCAAAAACGATGTTTACGGATGGCTTTACGGAAGAAGTCTATCCCTTGCTTTGCTTCCTGGTCATTCGCCGCCATCATGGAAATCTAAGCGACATTATGACGGAAACCATTTTAACCGCGACCGATTATGCTACTTTTCAAGAACAATTAGATGGAATCAATCCGATTCAGTTTGACTTATTACTAAACGAACTACAAAGTCATGGACTTGCGACTGGAGTATCTTTCGAGAGATTGAAAGAGTGGTTTCGTAAAATAAAAACAGAGAACCTCCGGCTAAAGGCCAAGCAGTTTCGTGTCAAGCATGATTTGAAATTATATTTCCTGATTGATTTTTTCTATTCCCTGCTAGTTGATGCAGATAAAAGTGAAGCTGCCATCGGAGTTGAGACTATTCTTAAGATAAAACGTTACAATTTGGGAGCAGACTTAGTTGAGCATTATAAACAAGTAGGAGGGTTCATCAATACCCCTTTAAATCAGCTTCGGGAACAGGCATATCAAGAGGTTCTGGATCAAAACTATCATAACTTACAACCTGGAGTATATACTATCAATCTCCCTACGGGCTTGGGCAAGACTCTGGCCGCTTTTTCGTTTGCCTTTCAACTTAAGAAAACCTTAATGGATATTAGAAAAGTTAACTACCGGATTATTTATGCCTTACCTTTTATGAGCATTATCGACCAGAACCATCAGGTTATGGAAAAAATCCTGCAAACAAATGGAATTGCCAGAGATAACAATATTTTGTTGAAACATCATTATTTAACCTCCAAAGGCTATGAAACGGATGCCACTGAGTTTGAGCCGGAGATGGCGAAAATTATGGTAGAGGGCTGGTATTCAGAAATTATTATTACTACCTTCGTTCAGTTATTTCAAACGTTACTCACCGGTAGAAATAGAGCAGTTCGGAAGTTTCATCGTTTTAGCAATTCGATTATTATTTTAGATGAAGTTCAATCGGTACGCTATGAACTCTGGCCACTGATCCGGGAGATGCTGCATTTTTTAACCACTCATTTTGAATGTTACGTTATATTTGTAACCGCCACCGATCCTCTGATCTTTCGAAGGGATGAGGTGGTCCCATTAGTGAAGCGGGAAAAGTATTTTCAGGTTTTAAACCGTTTGCGGGTTTGGGTGGATCTGAAAGCTGTATCGATTAAACAATTGATTAAAGAGTTAAAATTAGATTCAGGCAAGTCGTACCTGTTTATTTTGAATACCATTGGTTCAGCACAGAACTTTTTTCACATGCTTCAGGAACAGGTTACGGAAGAAGTCCTCTTTCTTTCAAGTCAGATCACCCCAAAAGAACGCTTAGAGCGGATTGAACGGATTAAATCCGGTGCGATCCGCTTGGCGGTTACTACGCAATTAGTGGAAGCGGGAGTGGATATTGATTTTAATATTGTATACCGGGATTTTGCGCCGTTTGACTCGATTAATCAGGCGGCAGGTCGTTGTAATCGTAACGGTTTGAGTCCTGGTGAGTTTTATATTATAAAATTAATCGACGATCAAAATAAACCTTATTGCCGCTTGATTTATAGCCCAGCTCAGTTGGACATTACCGAAGCGTTACTTCGCCAAACAAATGAGTATCGGGAAAAAGACTTTTTGGGATTGATTGACGAATATTATGAACTGGTTCATAGTAAATGTTCTTTTGATGCCTCAGCCAACTACCTTGATGCTGTTTATAATTTGCGGTATAAGCAGGAAGATTCTTGTACGGAACTTGAGAATGGTAGTCTGGATATTGACTCTTTTCAACTGATTAAGTCTTATCCAAAGGTTGATGCTTTCATAATAGTAGATGATACGGCAGAAATGCTTTGGGACCAGTTTTTAGAGATAAATAAAGTAGATAATATTTTTGAGAAACGAAGCGCATTTGAAAAGGTCAAAGCTGAATTTTATCAATATGTGATCTCGATCCCAGCTACCGTGAAAAATATTCCACCTGAGGCTGGTGGATTCTTTTTTGTACCCCGTTTGCAATTAAAAGAGTTTTATGATCAAAAAACGGGATTTAAGGCTAAGGGCACTAAGACGATTTGGTAGAAATCGAATGGTTAATGACTTTACTTGATTCAATTTAGGTAGAGAAATTATTTTTTTGGATAATATCTAATAGTACTTTAGACTTGTAATTAGGGTTCGCTGAACAGAGAAAAAAGCCTTGATAATACTAAGTTTAAGAGCTATTTGTGGTATAATAGATCCAAGGAAAACAGCGATAAAA
>NZ_SLUN01000062.1 GCF_004340685.1 Hydrogenispora ethanolica
GTGACTTTTGAGTATTGTGGCCAATATTTCTGGTAATGGTTTTAACCTTGGTTAAAATTTTTCTGTCCAAGTATTGAAGTAGAAGCCTTCTTTTGGCAAGCGATTTTCACACTGTTTTATAAGATCGTTAACTCTTGGAGGAATTTTAAATTCATACACCGCTATTTTTTCTCCGAATTTTTGAGGTTTTTTATCTGGAAATATATCGTCTTCACGTGCTATCATAACAGCATCGTGGGTAGAATATAATATCTCTCTAACTTTATGCTTTTTCTCTTTTATTTTAACAGTTATACACATCAACCGAAAATTGTTGTTTTTAAAAGCTCCTCCATAATTCGGGTTATTGGTATATTTTTTTATAATAACAATGTTTCTCATTTCATTTTTAATAATATTAAGTTGTTCAATGCTAGCAATATCTTCATCTTCATTGCCACTTGAAGCAGCATTAATAATACTAATTCGAACTACATTTTTAAAATAGGTTTCATATATTAAGATAGCAACATTTCCTTGTGAATAACTATGACTTATAAATAAACCGCTTATTATAATTGCAACAATAATCCACAATGTTTTTTTCATTAAATAACCTCATGAGATGGACACGTTTTTATCTGTGGATTTGCTGGAACCTTCAAAAATGTATGGGCTATCTATCCATGTTACGCAATACGACAAAGGCACAGCTTCTATCACTGTGCTAAAAGTTGAAGTCCAAGCATAATTGCATTATTAAACGATTAATTTTAAAATAAAGTTCTAGTTTGTTAAATATTACGGAGATTCAAACACTCGAACTATTTTCCAATATTCTCCTTCTTTTTTTAATATTAGAATCATTTGTATGCCAGTTGAACCTGATATCAGTTTATCGTTTTTATCTCTTATTTCAAACGTATATTTCATCCATATGATACCATTTCGAAAAAAATCAGTAATTGAAAATTGCAAAGATAAATTTAAATATTTTTTGATTGGTACTTTCGTGTCAAAATAATGGCCATGATTAAACTCATCAAAAATTTCATTTGACATATATTTAGATATGTAACTATTATATCCTTCATTTGTCAAAAAAGCGTATTTTACAGCATTGTAGATCTTAAATCCCGTAAGATACCCATTAAGAATAAAAACGAAAACAATTAAAATAAATATTGTCAATATTATTACTCCCTTATATAGACTTTTATTCTTCATGGGATCACATCCTTTATATGAATGATAACCGCAGATTGGTCAAATATTTCAAATGTCCACATCGAAAATTGACTATCTAAACGAGGATTTGTATGACCAGCATAGAATATTTTCCCATTCTCTACTTTTGTTATCACTCCCCAATGATGAATATCTTTCCCGTTTTTATCATAAGACCACCCAATAAGATCTCCCTTTTTTACTTGCGTAGAAAGCTGTTGTACATCAGATAAATTAAATCCCCTATGTAACTGATACTCGTTTGCGACAATATCCGATTTATTTCGCAACCAATCTCCAAAATCCGAAGCCACTGTCCAACTCGAAGAACGACTATTTTGACTTCCCCATCTATCATACTTCCCGATGTTAAAATACCATTCTTTTGTTTGTTGTATTCCTCCTGCATACAATACTTGAGAAACAAAATTGGTGCAATCTTGCCAATAACCTTTTAAAAATCTTGAAATGCCCCTTCTTAATTGATAATCTGGGTTTCCATATTCTTTATTATTGGGATTATGAGGGTCCCTAGCCCATTTACGTGCATAATCAACTGCTGCATCTCTATCGTACGATTTACTAAAAGATTTTAAAGCTTCTTGTGCTTGCATATTAACAAAGAAACTATTACTCGCAAGCATCGGTCCATTCGGCATTTGGGAAATATCTATATATGAATTATCTATATCACCTACATATTCATCAGGATAATATAACTCTGAAATTTCCGGCTCCTTTGGTCTCCCAACAGTAGGTACTTGACCATTACCAAAGTTAATCGACACTTGAAACGAGCCATGATCCATGCCATAACCAAAACCTTCCCAGAAACTCCCACCGTTATTATAGGCATTCACTCCCGCTTCGACTGCGTGATATAAATATGATACTACCAGGGCTGATAATACTTCCCAAAATACCTGTCCACTGGGATCGCTCCGTATCACCGGGTTATTCCCGCAATAACTGTAGAGATTGGGATTTTGCGGATCCGCCGCCGGGTCAGCCGAGATAAACCGCCCTAGCTCACTGTCGTACCACCGGGCATTAAAATAATACAGCCCCGTGTCCGGATCATACTCTTTCCCGGTAAATCCATGTTCCTCATCAAAGTCACCGTTCTCGCCATGGCGGCTGCCGAAAGGCAGATAATCCGCGTTGTAGACTACTTTGCCCGCCGTATCGGTGACCGCCCGGACCGAGCCTAAGTAATCGGTGTGATAGAAATACTCTTTCGCCGTAGTATCCCCGATCGCTCCGTCCACTCGCGCCAGGTGCCGACCCAAGGCATAGACATAGGACCGGATCTGGTTCTGTTTGATTCGCTTTTCAAAGATCGGTTCCGTGCCTTCAAAGATATAATGGGTCGTCTCGCCTTTGGCCTTTTTCACGACCCGCAAGCCGTCCGGGTCGTAGCCGTATTCTGAGACCATCGTACCATTCTTACGTACTCGAATCAACCGGTTTAGTAAGTCATATTCATACTGCCAATACTCCACCTCGTCCCCGGCGGTGGTAAATGTAACCTTATCCCCCTGAATCGTGAACCGGTTGCCTTTCGCGACCAGGTTCCCCGCCGCGTCGTATTCAAACGCGTATTTCCCGTCGGTCTTCAACAGGTTCGAATGGGCATAATAGACCGAATCGTACTTCGCGGTCTGGATCAGCGTGATCCGTTGCAGCTTGCGGTTCCCCGCCGCGTCGTATTCAAACTCTTCCGTCCGGGAGGTCGCCTCCTGGTACACCCGGAGGATCTTGGCCAGCTCGTTAAGGAAGGTGGCCTTATTTTTCGCCGTGAAGCGGTTATCTCTGTCGTCGAACTTCACATGGACCTTCAGGAACCGGGTCGCCAGCCGTTCTTTCAACCGTATGGTCACCACTCCCCGGTCGTCTTTGGCAAACTCCCAGCCGTCGCGCGGGATGAGCCGGTAAGTCCGGTTGTCCGTCGACGCGTACAGATCCAGGCTGCTCTCGACCAGCCGGTGGGTCTGGGCGCTCTTAGCGGGGATCAGTTGCAGTTGTTTGACCCCCGGAGCCACCGTCCCAAAATCAATCCCGATACTGGAGGCGCTATAGTCCAGTCCCATCATTCCGCTCAGCACCGGCGTGAAATCCATCCCGGACGCGCCCAGGCGATCGTCCACTTTCAGGCCGTAACTGCCCGGCGTCGGCTCCTGCTCCAAAAACGCCCCGGTCGTAATCGAGCGGGTCAATTGGTTGGCCGCGTCGTAATCAAAGGTCTTGTTGGCCTTGTTCTCGGCGATGGCCGTGATATTATTGGCCCCGTCATAGGTAAAACGTTGGGTGAGCAACGCGGTTCCCGCCAGTTTTACCTGATAGTCGGACAAACGGTTGTTGTTGTCATATTGATAACTGGCCGCCACTCCGTTGGCATAGGTCAGCCGGGTTAAGGCGCCGTTGGCGTCGTAGGAGATGCCCTGGGGCGCGGTGAAGCCGGCGACCTCGCTGAGCTGGTTCAGCTCATTGTAACGGTACTGGAGCCATTCCTTGGCTTCGGGGTACCTGATCCGCGTCAGCAGTCCGGCTTTATCGTATTGGTAGGCGGTCCGGTAAGTGGCCCCGTCGAAGCTGCGCTCCACCGCATTCAGCCGGTTTAACGGATCCGCCTGATACATTCCGTCCTGATAGTTATAGCGGACCGTGTTGCCGGAGTCCCGGGCTTCGATCCGGTTCCCGGCTGCGTCATAGGTATATTCCACCTCGTAGTGAGTCCCGTCCGCGCCGCTCAGCTCGAGCCGTTGCACCAGATTGTTGGGATAGTACTGATATTGCCAGATCGTGCCCCGGGGGTCGCTGACCTGCCGCCGGTTCCCCGCCGGATCGTAGCTGTAGCGGGTGGCGTGTTGCAGGGAATCAATCTGCTCCGCCAGCCGGTTCATTTCGTCATAACGGTACCGGGTGACCAATTGGTTCGGGGCGATAATTTGAACCTGATTGCCGCTGGGATCGTAACGGTATTGAGTCAGGTTCCGCAGCGGATCCGTCACCCCGGTGAGCTGCCCCAGGCCGTTATACGTATACTCGATGGTATTGTTGCGGCCGTCGGTCAGGGCGGTCCGGTTGCCGAGCGGATCATAGCGGTAGGTTTCGGTAATTTGCTGCGTTCCCTCTTGGGTCACCTTGCGCACCCGCCCCAGCGAATCGTACTCTTTGCGGGTCCGGTGATCCAAGGCGTCGCGGATCTCGATTTGGTTTCCCTTGGCGTCGTAGACGTATTTCGCCTTGAGCCGCCCGTTCTGGCTGACCGTCTCCACCCAGTTCCGCGCGGTATAGGTATAACTGGTGACCACGCCGTTGGGATCCTTCTCGGTCAGCTTATTGCCGTTCTCGTCATAGGTAAGCTCGATAACCGGATTGTCGCCCGGATCCCCGGGCGTTTTGTCCGGCAGGATGGTCTTCCACAGCCGGTTAAGGTCATCATATCGATACCAGGTGGTAAAGCTGCCGTCCGTTCCGTCCCCTCTGGGGTCGGTCGCGGCGATCTTGTTCCCCAGGGCGTCGTATCGATAACGGCTGGTATTCCCAGCCGGATCGGTTGCACTCAATAAATAGCCCCGGGCCGAGTAAGCATACTCCCAAACCCCGCCGTTGGCGTCGACGGTCTTCACTTTGTTCCCGGCCCCGTCATAGTAGTTCTTGGTGACGCTCTGGACCATTTGACCGGTGAAGACATCCTTGGCCCCGGTGCTGGTTTGGATCAGCCTGCCCAGTTGGTCGTACTCATAATGGGTTTTATTCTTGTCCGCCGTCCCCTTGGCGTTCTCATTGGCGCTGATCTCCGCCGTTTTGAAACCGGCCGCGTTATACTCATAGCTTAAAACCGGCCGGTACTCGCCGGGACTTTCGGCTCCGGGCAGCATCAGCGGCGCGGCCGGCATTTGGACGGAGCGTAAAAGTCCCAAAGCGTCGAATTCCTGATCCGTCTGTCCGGACTGCGGGTCGCTCTGACGGAGCTTATTCCCCAGGGAGTCATAAACGAACTGCCAGGTATAGATATCGGTAGCGCCTTGGTAGGCGGCGTACTGCTTGGCCCGGATCAGGCGGTTGGCCCAGTCGCTCTGTTCGATGACGACGCCGCCGTTCTCATCGGTCACTGTGACCGTGTTGGTGGCGTCGTCATAACTGAGCGCGGCGGAAGCGCCGCCGGGATAGGTCACTTTAACCACCCGGTTCAGGCCGTCATACACATATGCCGTAACATTGCCCCGGGCATCGGTCACCTGGTCGATCTGGCCAAGATTATTATAATGATAACTCGTCCTCACTCCATCAGGATACAATGAGCTGTCTTTGACGACATCCGTCAACCGGCCCAGGCCGTCGAACTGAAACAGCGTCTTCTGGCGGAGCTCGTTATAGAATTCGCAACGGTTGGTATCGTCATGGAAGATATATTCCCGGTAGGGATTATTGGAGTCGTCGCCGTCGTCGTCCGGCGCCGTCACCCGGGTAACCCGGTTCAATGGGTCATATTCGTAACGGGTTATGAACCCCCGGGCATCTTTCTCCCATTGCTTCAGGCCGGTTTCCGTGTCGTATCCGGCCTCTGTCACCAGATCCGAGCGGTTGCCGTCGGCGTCGCGCACGCCGTATACGATCTGCTTCACCGGAAAGGCTTGATACCGATCGTCGTAAAAGATCTCGGTCGTTAAGTTATCATTGAACTCCTCGATCTTGGTCTTGACATTGCCCTGATCGTCGTAAGTAAACCGGGTCACCCGCTCCCCGGAGCCGTCATTCACGGTTACAGTCAGCGGTTTGCCGAGTTGCTCATCGTACTGATAGGTCGTCGTAACCGCCGTAGTAGTATTCTTTAACGGATTATGGTTTTTGCGGACCAACTGTTGCGGCAGATTCTTGATAAGGTCATGCGAATGGTAGGTTAAAGACTCCTCCAGATTCCGGCTGCCATCCGACCGGTAAGTGGCGTTGCCCCAGGCATCGTACTGACTGGTGACCCGGTAAGCCAAAAGCCCGCCCCGGTAATGTTCTTCCTGGGTGACCGCCCGCAGCGGGACATCATATTGATAGAGGATCTGCTCCACCGGTTGGTTATTTCCAATCGTCGTTTCATTCATGACCGGCAACGGTCCGTTATAATTGGAGGCGTCCCCCGGAATATTCACTAAGCTCGATCCTTCAATTTGCTGAAAATTGAAACGATTGACCCGATCGCCCCCGCGAACCTGACAACTCAGCATATAAGTAAAGGCGGGAGCAAAATTGCCATGTTCGAATGAACCGACCACATTATTCATCTGGTAGGAATAACCGGTTTCCTTCCCGGCAACCAGGTGCTTTTGAACCAGAACCTTCGTCCCGGCGAATCTGACGTTATTGGTAATCTTAACCAAACCAAACAATTTCTTTTTCTCGATTTTTTCACGGTACTCTTGATTTCTTAATTCATAGGTATAGGTTGATTTTTCCCCCGTCGGGTAGACAATGGCGTTCAATAGATTCACAGTATAGGAGAAGATCTTGTTCTCTTCTTTGCTGGAGACTCCGGATTCCAAAGTATGCGTTTCGTATTGATAACTCGTTTTGCGTTTGCCGGGATCTTTATCCGGGTTCGATGGGTCATAGGCTTCCGCTAGCGTTCCCGATGGATGATAGCTATAGTTGACCGCGCGGTTTCCCGCCGTAATTTTGGCGATGACCCGTCTGGAGCCGACGGTCTGATACTCAAACCGGATTACATGCCCTACCGAATCGGTGATCCGGGTGATCTCCCGGCCATTGTACTCATACTTTACCTCATTTTTGCCGCCGGCGTCGGTTTGACGGATGACTCTCCCGGAGCTGTCAAACTGGTATTGCGTCCCGTCATTCATTCGTAAATGGGACGTCCCTTGCATGACAAAATGGATGCCTTCATGATATTCAAACCGGTTCCCGGAATCCAGTTCGATCTTGACCGTCTGCCCTTGGGGCAGGCGGATGAATTTTCCTTTATCCGTCTCTTCGATCCAGGGGATGCCGAGTGACCAGCCATGGCCAAACATGTCCACCGGGATTTTCCGGTAAGTTTTGGAATTACCCTCTATCATCCCCTCTTGCAAAGCCGACGCTGAATCGTAAATCCTTTGAATCATCAGCCCATTACCGGCCCGGCCGGGGATCTTCAAATCCGTGGCATTAAGGGTGAGACTGCCGCCGGCCGGAGAGACCGATTCCACGTTATCCTGGAAATAAGCGAGGAAAGGAGATACCCCCATATGATAGTAAGAATCCAGCGAAGGCGAAACGTACTTCGAGGCCATCACTTGGTAATCGGAGAAATGTTTCAGTTGCACCGCTATGGTTTTATCGATAAAATCGTTCCGGGCATAATCCAGCTTCTCCCAATAGCCGGCAACCTTGTTGTACCAATAGATCCCCACGTCTTCCGGTTCATATCCCGCCGGTAATTGCAGATCGCCATAATGGATTGTCAAGGTAACCGGTCCGGCAAAATGCGTCTCGAGTTCCGCTCCGCTCTGATCCTGCAAGGTAAAACTATAAGCCGGACTGATCTGCGTGGCATACAGGCTGTTATCCGGTAACGCGGCGCTGGTTTGCCGGACGACAATTTGGCTTTGCGCCGGAATGGCCCCTTCGGACACGGTCAATTCACAATTGTCAAACTTGGCGGTGCCGCCATCCGGAGTGATGGTTTGGCTGTTTACCCCGACCGTCACCGTGATTGTCGCAGTGTCTTGGCTATAATTACCGCCATGATCCCGCGCCTGAATGGCATAGGTATAACGGGCCCCCGCAACTACCTCCTGATCAACGAATTGACTCAAATCCGACATATCGGAAGCGCGGGTCAGCTCTTTCACACTGTCCCCGGCAAAGACCGGCATCCGCTTGATCCGGTAACCGACGATTTCCCCACGGGGGTCTTCACCTTGCCATTTCAAAATCGCCCGGTTGATTCCCGAGATCACCTCAAAACCGGCGGGAATCGCCGGCGGTGTGGTGTCGATGTACACCTTCACCTCGGCCGTCGTGGCATTCCCCGCTCTATCGACCGCCTTCACGCGAACCGTATGTTCGCCGTCAGGAATGGCGGCGGTAAATGGATAGGAGGATCCGGTGACGCTTGCCAAGGTTTCCCCGCCGTCCAGACTGATCTCGTAATGGTCGACACCGCTGGTCGCATCGGTCGTGCTGAAGTTGATCGTTGGCTTATTCTGATTGGTCCAGCCGGCCGGATTCGCCGCCGGCGTGAAGGCAGCCGGCGGTACCGTGTCAATTAACGTCTCCACTTGATAGGTCGCAATATTGCCCGCCGCATCCTGAGCCGTGATGATAATGGTCCGGTCGCCATCCGGCAGATGGACCTGGGCCCGATACACTCCTTCTGTTCCGGTAACCACTTGACCGGCAATGGTCACCCAGATCGAATTCTGATCGCTGATCCGCGCCGTGACATCCACCGTGGCGGAGGCGAAGATCTTGCCATTAGCCGGTATGACGTCGGTGATCGCCGGGGCCACGGTATCCCGGTATACCGTAATCTTTTGCTCCGTATGGTTACCTTTCGCGTCTGTCGCAACCACCGTGATCAGATTGGCTCCCTCGTTTAAGGAGGCCGTGGCCGCAAAAGCGCTCCCGGAGACCGTGGCCGGAACCCCATTGACCGTCACTTTCATAGGGTAAAGTCCGGTGACGGTCCCGCTGACCCTGGCGGCCGGAGTATTCAGGTAACTCCCTTTCTCCGGCGTGAGAACCGTCAACCTCACGGTTCCGCTATACCGGAACACCTGGCGGTAAAAGGTCTTGGCCGCATTATTTTGAGCATTGATAAACTGAACTTTGATGATATTCAGGCCCTCTTGCAGCATCACCGTGGTGAGGAAGCGATTGCCGCTGACCGTCACCGGGGCGTCATTCACGGTCACCCGGTATTGGCTGGGCTGGTTGATGTAGCCGCTGATAGTGAAGGTGCTTTGGTCCGTATACACCATTCCCTCGGGTTGATCCAGACTGCCGTCGGCGAATTTTCCCAAGAAAGCCGTGACCGTGGCACTGCCTTTTCTACCCTCGGGATCCCTGGCCGTGGCGGTCAGGATCGCGCTCGCGCCGGACTGTAGACCCGTCTTGCCGAGCGGCACGGTGAAATAATGCCCGTTCAACCTGGCGGCGATCCCATTGACATCAACCACCGCTTTGGGGTTATCCACAAAGCCGAGCAGTTCTTGGCTGGACCAGCCGGAAAGAGCAAGTTCCTCGCCGTTGTTGGGCCGGAAAATCCGGACCGTCGGGGCCTGGTCCGTGGCAATGCTGCCGTTCATTCGAAGTTCTGCGACCGGCCCCGTGGTTTCCAACTTGATGCGGTCCGTGGTTACAGGACCGTTAAACTGTATCCATGAGGCGGAATACTCGGGATTCGTGAATTCCACCCAGTTTTCATCCATCCAGGCAAACAGTCTGGCGTTGCTGCCATTGCCGGTAAAGACCAGCGCATTCTCAATCAGCATCTTCCGCTCCAGCTGCCACTCGCCTGATGCGGGGTCAGCCGCGGTGAAAAGCAGGCCATCGTTCAAGCTTCCCAAAACCGGAATGGTTTGTTCCCCGCCGGAGTAACGATAAGCAATGAAGGCGTTCTCCAGAGTGACCGCATGAACGAATGGGCGAATCCGCAGAAAATTGGTTCCTTCCCAAAGCTGGGCACCGGAAAGCGGAATGCTGTAAATGGTCCGGTCGCGCAGCGTCAAAGACGGCTTTACCGTCATCCCGGTCCCGTTCAATTCCAATACGGCCGGCTCCGTGAGAATTCCCGCGAATACCAGTTCCAACCGGTAATCGGCCCGGATATCGGTTGGTTGAGTTCCCGGCTCCACCCCCCATGAGAGTTGGCCGGCAATCGTTCCGGTAATCTTCGGATTTTCATAATAATCATAGGCGATAGCAGCGAAGCTATAATCATTTGCTTGATTGTAGCCCGACCAGTCCTTGGCGTTAAGGCCAAACTTGATCTCCACGGAAGCTCCAGGAGCCAAGGTCCCGCCCGTGAAGCCGAATTCCAGGCAAGTATCAGCGACGCCGCTTTGATTATCAATTACGGTAAAATTGGTGGTAATCTTTTGGGCGCCGATATTGGACCAGTAAATATTGGCTATCTGCGGCTGCCTGGTTTCATTGGTATACCAGTACCGTACTTTAACAGTCGCCAAATCGACCGGATTCAGACTGGTATTAAAAAGTTTCAGACTGGCTTGAATCGAATTGGTGTTTGGATTGGAATTGGCGCTTTGGTACAATATTTTTAAACGGCCATCCGCTACCGGGCTGCCGGTTGGATGATCCAGACTCGTTTTTTCAAATTGCAGGTTCAAGGATTGCTGGTTTACCGTGGGACGGGCTCCCGGTTCACTGCCCCATGAAAGGTTTCCGGCAACATACCCGCCATATTTGGAGTTTTCCGTATACGCGGTCGCGGAGTTGAAACTAAAATCGTTTTGCTGGTTATAATTGGACCAGTCATTCGCGTTGATACCCAGTTTGATCTCGACATAATTTCCGGGAGCAATGCTGCCGGCGGCTCCGGTGAATCCAAGTTCCAAATATGTATCGGCGTCCACATTGTTATCAACCGTGACAAATTGAGTGGTGATATTCTGGGCGCCGACGTTGGACCAATACAAGTTCGCAATCTGCCGCTTTTTGGTTTCATTGGTATACCAGTACCGCAACTTAATATCAGCCAAGCGGATGCTTTGGTTACTGGCGTTGAATATTTTTACATTATGTTGCAGACTGTTGGTGATCATACTCGGATTGGCGCTACTTGACAGGATTTTAAGCTTCCCATCGGGAGTAGCCGCCCCGGATGAACCTTCGGACGGCGCGATAGCAATCGGCAGTTGGCTTCCAATGGCTTGCCGCCTAGTACCCGGGAAAGCTCCCCATCCCCAGAATTCGATTTCACTGATTCCGCCCAAGATTCCCGAGAATCCGCTTACGCTCAGTCTTATTTTATCCGTAACAACATTCTGGTTGGCGAGATCGATACGGTACCAACCCTCCGGCTGGTCGCTAACTGTTGCAATGGACTGCCAAACGTTATTCTTCCAAGCTTCCAGTCGAAAATTTCCTTGAGCTTCGCTGGTAAAGTACAGATGAATGTTT
The DNA here is from genome assembly GCF_004340685.1 of Hydrogenispora ethanolica. Lineage (NCBI taxonomy): Bacteria > Bacillati > Bacillota > Hydrogenispora > Hydrogenispora ethanolica. The sequence continues at coordinate 11,350 of NZ_SLUN01000062.1, forward strand.
TTGACCGTTGCGACGGCGGGAAACTCAAATACCACCTCTCCTTGCGTCGCTGCTTCTTTCGTTTGCCAGCGGGTATAAGTATTGCCGTCACACAAGAAGGCCGCCGCGGTATTGGGGGAAGTACTGCTGCTAGCCGTAATGTTTTTGGGTTTGAGGGAATGGAAAACGGAACCGGCGGTTTGACCTAACACTTCAATCTCATTCAGACAACTGGAGGAAGCTCCGCTTCCGTTGAGCCGGATCCGGACGGCCCCAGAGACTACCCGGTCCCAAGAAAGATCGATCAAACCATCGGCGGGCAATCGCGTAAAAGTCCCGGCGATAAAAGGCACCCAACGCTCATTGACTTGATATTCGATGGTCAATGCCGTATCATTGCCCAAATTGCCGCTGAGCTTAATACCATAAATCAGAGCCGGCTGATCCAGATCTAACTCAGCCCACCCCTGTGTGGCATCGGATTTTAAACTCCAATATGTATTCGGACTTTGGTCCACTAGGTAATTCGCCGGATGATTGGGATCGGTTTCCAAACCATTCCGGGTCTGGATGACAGTTAATCCGCTGGCGCTAGCCGGTATGCATAATAGGATGAATAAGGCAAGGATTGTAAGAATAATGGCTCCGCTTTTCCCTTTCATGATCGGCTCCCCCATTTCATACTCACGAATTGTCGCGAAAATATTCTATATGCAACGACATGATCTGAATCCACATGATTTGCGAAAAAACGGTGAAGCGTTCGTTATTTTCGTAATCATATACACAAAGGATTAATGTCGTTACATGAATCCGTCATTCATAATGGACATTACCGCTATTGCCGCTTAACTGATTTAACTGGTCCATCGTTAACTCGGTTAAATTTTCATGGTAATAATCGATGCCGTTTCCACTAAATCGGCTGTTTATAACAGTCGGTCTGCCGCCTTCATCTTCCTTGATTCCATAAAATACGTTATTTTTGAAAGTGCAATTCACGATGGAGGGCATACTGCCATAGACATGCACCCCCACTTGATTGTCCTCAAAAACACTGTTGGTTATCCGGGCCAAGGCGCCGTCGGATACTGTCAATCCCCGGATGGCATGATGGATGGTCATTCCGTCCAAGTTTGCTTGGCCTTCCAGGTAAATTCCTTGCCATTCGCCGGCCCGACCGCTAACCGAACCAAAAGATACGCCCTGATCCCCGCCCTGAATCACCAAATTCCCTTGGACCAGTAGCGAATGACTATACCCTGTATCCGCAGTCCCATCGACAATAATTTGCGTTCCCGGCTGAATCGTTAAAGTAATTCCCGCCGGTACTGTCACATCTCCATATAAATGATGGGTCCCGTTCCACGTCTCATCGGAAAACAGCCTTCCGCTCCTGGTGTTTTCCACATTCACGATAGTTGTTGCACTCGCTGTTCCCCCATCGTTATCCGTTACCGTTAGGGTCAAGGTATACTGGCCCACCTTAGAATAGTGGTAAGTTGGATTTACCCCAAGCAACACAGCGCCGCCATCTCCAGGATTCCATTGATAGTTCGCAGGTTGGCCGTCCGGATCGATTACATTGGCTGTGAAGTTAATGCTCGCCCCCGGCGTGGTCCGAAGTTCCGTGGGTAAAGTAATCTGTGGCGGTGCATTGACCCGAATGGACTGTATTTTCGATAGGCCAGTGTTTCCGGCTGGATCGACCGGTATGGCCGTCAGATTGTAGGTCCCGACGGTCCCTTCTTCAAATACAAAGAAATTGGTTCCGGTTTGACCTGTGACTGTCACTTGCCGGGTCGAACCATTGGCAGCTGTTAAAGTAAACTGGATGCTGGATGGTTCACTTAGTGCATATTCGATATGAACCGGTGGCTGATTGAGCACGATGACGCTCTCGCCTTTGGTAAAATTTAAAACCGGAGCAATGGTATCCACCGTAATGGGTTGGCTATACCCGATCTGCGACCATTCCCCGGCTCCATTCCGGGTCTGAATTCCGACATAGTAGATTTTTCCCTCTTCCAGCTGAAGGTCGCTTAATTTCCCATCCAATACGGCAATCGGAGACTCTTTCATAACAAGCCAATCTTGACCGGGTTGCGCCATTACGCCCATCCGGTAATGCGTCACGCCACTATCCGGATCCGTCGATTGAAATGAAATCCCGGTAATCTGCGTTTTGCTCGTGGTGTAGCCGTTACAATGAACCTTTGGCGTCGAAGGTGGCGTATGATCGATGAGGATTTTTTGACTGACCAGGGCCTCAGACCATAAACCGACCTTATCCTTGGCTCGAACCATTAGGTAGACTTCCGACCCTTGTGGAACCTGGCCGGTTGGAACATTAAATTGAATAAAGCCGGTATCCCCCGTTATCTCCACCCAGCCGTTGCTGAATTGCAACGGATTGGCTTTCGTCCCCAGCGCATATTGATAGCCGCCGATACCCGAGAGGTCATCCGTTGCGGTTACACTGACCGCCAGTTGCGCCGCTGCATAGTTTGGATAGGTAAACTTGTCCTTATCCAGTACCGGAGGTTTACGATCCACGGTAATCCTTGGGCTGACTCCCCATTCGTTAGTTTGGCCTTGCCGGCGGGAGTAAGTTCCAGCTGCATTACAACCCCGAATGATGACCCGATAGTTGCCGTCCGCCAAATCCTTTCCATCCAGAATCAGACTGCGATTCAACTTCACATTGATCCAAGCGCTGGGGGCGGTATTCATATCCGCCTCCTTTACCAAGGCATATTCATAGAAAGCCACCGGCGAAGTGGAAGGAATGACATCCCAATCCAATAATAAGTTATTTCCGGATACGCCGGCCCGTACATTGACGATTTGCGGAGCGCCCGAATCCAGGATCACTCCCGAACTATAGCCCGGCTGGGATATGTTTTGCGCGCCATCGGAGCATTCGCTTTTAAAAACGGTGATCTCATTCTCATTCATGATGGGGTTTACCGTAAAACGCGGCTCCGTTGATGTATAAGACTGATCGTTTTGGTCAACTTCTGTTTGTTTCCCATACGTATACTCATAAGCCTGAATCCCCGTTAAATCATACGAATCGATGAGTAACTCCAGATTATTGGTATCCTTGATATAAACCGCTTCCCGGGTATCACCTAAGTTAATCGCCTGTAACAAGGTAACCTTGGGAATGATTGGAGCGGTCTTATCAATGGTAATTCCATTACTGTAACCGGTTCTGGTTAGCCCGGCTTGATTCGTAGCCTTAACCACGAAATAATAGGTTACGCCATCCGTAAATTGCCCGGGAGCATTGATTGAAACGCTCGTTTGCTGGCCAACGTCATTCCAGGTTGCACCATCCGGATCAGCGCCATAGGGAATTAAAGTCCATTGGTAGGAAACCGGTCCACTTTCCGGATCGACCGGCGTCCAAATCCAATTCGCCTCCAGCGGTTGTTTACTGGGGTTGATATAGGATCCTTGATCGATGATTACCGGAACCGGTGGAGCCGTATTGTCGATCATAATGCCTGGGGCGGCTTGCTCCGTTACAAGGCCGGCGCCGTTGCCGACCCGTAGGGTGAGATAATACCGTTTGCCGCTTTCTAAATTCATCGGATCGCCGTTGGTTTTCCGGGTCAACTGCGCCGCGCCCCCGGATACTTCTATCCATCCGCCACTGACATCGGTTTGATAATAATCATTGCCCAAAGCGACCCAAACCTTGTCAATCCCGGATTCCTGATCATCTGCTTGCCACTGTAAATTTAGGTTCGCCGCAGTGGCATAGCTGGGGGTAACCAAACGAATGATTTGTGGCATGGTCGCATCCACCGTAATGCCGGGGCTGGAATTGGTGAGTGAACCGCCGTCACTAAAATGAACCTGAACTTCAAAACGATATGTCTTTCCGGTCTGGAGCTTCAGGTTGGAAGCCGTAACCGTTGTATCCAAAGTCGTGATCCAGTCTTGGATTATCTGATTCTCCGCGTCTACGATGCGATATTGATAATCTGTTACGGTTCGATTGCCAATGTATTTCCACCATGAATTCAACCGGTCCGAAAACTGAGTGTAAGGCCCTTGGTCACTGACCGTCAGTCGTTCCTGAGTGTTATCCAACGCAAAGGAAGCCCCTCGGTAATCGTTCTCAAGGCCCGCGGCATTAACGACTTGCACGAGTGGATAGTAATTTCCATTCGAACCTTGAGGCAGTTCGAACCGGAATTGTACCGCTGAAGCATTGGAATGCATGACTAACCAGCCATCAACATTGCCTGATACTTGCGCCGTTAATTTGGGACTTCCGGGTCCCTCGGCCACAATCGCCAATCGATATTCGGTGATGATCGATTCCGGTTCGGCGGCTTTCACTGCAAATACTACCTGCTCGCCAGGGACCAGCGTGTTATTGTCAGGTCCATTCATGCTTAGATTTTGAGGAGCCGTATTATCAAAGATAAATTCATTGCTTTCTTCTCTAGCTTCCAGGCCTACTTTATTCGTCACCCGGACCGCCACTTTATATCGTTCTCCCGCGGTTAACCGAGCTTGCTTCACCAAATCCAATGTTCCCCAACCAGAAACCGCTTCATTTCCGTTTGCGGTCAGGACGGCGAATTGTTTATCCTTAATACCGGTCTCGGAATCAACCGCGTTACAGTCCACCATGAGACTGGTTGGGTCTGAAAGATAGTTGCCTGCCCCATAGGTTTTATATCCGGAAATGTTCAGCGTAACTTGAGGCGGAGTAAGATCCAGGATAACCGGCCCTAAATACGCGACGGTGGATCGATTTCCTGCCTGATCTTCCACAGCCACCGCCAGATAATATTCCTTACCCGTAGTTCCACTTAAATCGATCATTTGCGTATAATGCCGTAAATTTGAACTCAACGGGATGGTCTGCCCCGTTCCCAACGAATCTCCTTGATGTTCCATAATCCAATAGCGTAAATTGCAATTTCCTGAAAAGCTATCAGTCGCATCAAATTTCACTGGCAATTTGCCGTTTCCAGTCAAATATTTGCCATTATCCTGAATGAGATCCAGAGTCAGATTGGATAGCTGTGGCGGAGTTTGGTCCACAATAAGGTTATTTACTTCCACGGCCGTGCTATTCCCGGCTCGGTCCCAAGCCGTAAAATGCAAATGGTAGGATCCTTCACCAAGTTGAATGATTCCGCTCTGCTTGCCATCGTTCGAATTGCTTAACTCGATAACTCCTTCAGCCACTACTTCATTGGTGTCTGAAGCAATCTTTTTGTACGTAACCTTACTGATTCCGCTCCGGTCATCGCTCGCGGTAATCGTTAGCTGTTTTTGGTTGGTAAAGGGAACATGGGGCTTTTCAACGCTCAATACGGGTGAATTGCTATCTACCAAAAACTGAACAGTCTGGCTGGAAACTTTTCCATCGGCCTGGCCATCATCCGCCACCACGTACCACGAATAAGTTTGACCGTGAATAAGATCTTGGGCGCTATTGCCGCTTAGCTCGTTAAAGCTTCCATTACCCGCCTTAAGATAGAAATGGTAGGTGAGCGCATCGCCATCATCATCAGTAGCCGGTTTAACTTTAAACTCCACGGCGCTTTGGGCAAACGTCACCGGCGAGAGGGCCTCGGGCGCGGTAGGGGGCGTGTTGGGTACTTGACGGTCGAAAACCGGGCTTTCGGTTCGGTCGCCTGATTTGTTAAAAGCCACTAACCGGTAATGGTACGTTGCATGCGGGCTTAAACCTGAATGAATAATCATAGCGCTGGTGTCGGGATTCAGGCTGCCGGTCGCGATAAACCCTTGCTCGGTTTTTTGTCCATACTCCAGAATATAGCTTTGGGCGCCTTGATTGGAAATGAGTTGCCATTTTAAGTAGTGTTGCTTTAAGTTTCCGTCGTAGCCGCCGCTCAAATTCTGCAATGTTCCCAACGCGGCCCGTGTATACGCCGTATAGCTGGTTTCCTGTGACTGATTTCCCGCTTTGTCCATGGAACGAACTTTGAGAGTGACGGGAAGATTGGAACCATAACTTGACACCGCAACGGCGAGACTCCCTGTGACTACACTATTATTGGTAATGGCTGACGATTGGAAGTCTTTAACGGTTCCGTCCGGCAAAACATATTGACCGCGAAACTGAGTTAAATCTCCGTTGGTATTATTGACTTTCCATTGAAAATTAATTGTATCCGGCGAGGTGGTATGTTGAAACGCGCTTTTATCAGGGGCCGCCGGTGGGCTGGTATCCAATTTAACCTGATAGGAAATCAACGTGGCATTACCGGCATTATCAATGACCTGCATACTAACGGTTTTTATTCCATCGCCTTCCGGTAGGGTCCAAGGAATGTTGGCGGGAATATCGGCACGGGATTTATATACGGCGTCGACCGGTGGAGTTGTGCCAGTTCCGTTCCATAGAAAAATGCCTTTTACTCCCGAGCCGCCGGGATTATCGTTCACGTTGATCGAGGACACCAAAACATTGCGGGTGTTGGTGGGGTTATTTTGTGTGTCATATATTGTAGAACCAGTCAATGACTTCAAAACCAGCGAATTACCGGCAATCGGCGGTGGGGTCAAATCGACTAAAAACGTCGAAGTCATGGTTGTTTTCCGGGAATAACCGGCATCGGTCAATTCAACTCCGTTAACAAACTCCCCGACCTCAAGTTGGCAAAGCCAGGTTCCTTCTGTCATGTTGATGGTGACCGGACCCGTCTGTAATGAATTATATTCGCTGCTATATAAGATTTTTGACCCATCACTGGTCTGATATTTGACCCTAAATTTCAGTTGATCGCCTTCACCGTCTTGTTTCGGACTGATATTAAAAGAGTAGTTGCTATGATTAATAACCAATTGAGCCGGAAGGGACTGGCCGTTCGAGTCAACCATGGATACTGTGGCGGGAATATTGGCGATGGTAACGGTCTTGCTTCGTTCACCCGATTGAGCGCCAACACTGTTTTTGGTGTATATATAATAGGTATACCTGCCATGCTTGACCAAGCTGGAATGATCATTATACTTAAAGCCATCCGCAGCCAATTGCGCTTTGGTCTTTTCCGCGAGAGTCACCCGGCTAGATTCTCCATCGCGTTGACGTTGAATGACATAAGTTGCGGCGTCAACCTCTTCCAGCGTTAAGATCACTTCATAATAAGGTTGACCGTTTCGCAACTCCGAATTCGCTTGGATTGAAGTGATGGAAGCCGGTTGCGATGTCAAAATAAAACCGGTACTTTTTATCCATGGACTGGTATTACCTAATCCATCAACCGCTCGAACATAGGCATAGTAGGTGTTGGAAGAGTAGTCCCGGTCACTAAAGGTATACTGACTGGCCGTAATATCTTTGACAACCTCGTAATCACTGGGTTGCGTGCTTGACTGACTCAATGCCACCTGATACTTAACACCTGTGATGTCTGTAACGGCATTCCATTTAAAGATGATGTCGCATTTAACCTGACCACTCGATTGTTTATTTTGGATTTGGATAGGATTGGTGGCTAAAGAAGGTTGGGCAACGGAACGGTCAATAACTAAAGTAATTGGTTCGCTGTAAGGGCTTTCATTTTTCTCATAATCCCGGGCTTTTAGCTTAATCTGGTAAGTTCCTTGGCTATTTGAATTCACACTGGATAGTTTCAATTGCGTATCGCTAAACCACCCTGTATCAACGTCATTGATATTCATTAAATACTCGCTGGCCCAGTCCGTTCCAATTTCATGGCCTTCAAAACTAGTTTTGTTATCCGCAACTTGATTCCAGGCCAAAGTAACATCATCATTGCTGGTGTATATCTTGCCATCTTTTTGTAGTATGATGCGATTCCCCGGTTTTACACCAGGCAGTGAAGCTCCCGTTGGCTGACTCGGCGCCGCTTCATCAAACTGATAAGAAATTTCGGCATAACCTGTGAATGCTCTATTTTGGTGACTCCCCGTCCACTTCTTCCAATACCATTGCCCGGTATAAAAATCAAACAATAAACTTCTATTTGGGTTGACAGCAACATAATCCGTTATTGTTGCACCCTGACCAATCTGTTTCACAATAGTTGTTCCGGAAATAACGCTCCCGGTTGAGGTACATTCGGATATCGACAAACTGGCCGCGCTATTTACTCCATCTTCATCAGGATTATCCAGGTGGTAAGTATATTTGACCCAAAATGTATACGGTTTAATTACCAGACTACTCTCTGTATTAATGTTTGAGGGATTATTTCGGCAAATATAAGTTCCAGGTGACATCGTGGTAGGAATATACATATAGTAATGTGCATTTCGAGGAGTATGTTCAGTTGAATCGCTATGGATTATATAGGTTTTAGTTTCACCGCGAACAGTTTTCATATTAATATTCATCAGTACGGCCCAGAGAATGCATCCTAAAAATATGAACCGAATGAACCTGGTCTTTTGCAAAAAAAACATTCGGAAACCCACCCTTCAAAGCGAATTCAACTAAATTTGCGATATCCTTGGTTGAATCAATCCTTTTAAATCCCAATATTTGAAAATAATTTGAAAACTCTTTCTACGGGAAATTGTATTCTCCTTCAAAAATTACCATATTTATATATTAGGAAACATAATATTATTACAGTTCCCATTTAATTCATTCATCTCTGGATTTTCAACCATTACAATACCAGGTTTTAAATTATTAATCACAAATCAAACTACTGTAGGAATTTCATCCTTCTTGTCTGTGGCTCACACAGATCTCCCGGATAAGAGCAAGAACTTTCATCCCATCTCCCGCCACATTTACTGGATGGGGTCCGTGTAGTGTTGGGCTTTGTTTTGTTTAGAAACTCACCCACCCCAAGTCAGTCTTCTATGTGGTTCTTGTTCATCGGGCCAGGACTTTGCCTCCGGCTTCCTTCAGGTTCCTCCTCACGATGGACACCCTTGCCTTTGGCTAATGGTTCCCACTACCATGCCCTTAGCGATCTCTCACCGCCTAGTTGCTTGCCCATGCCGGGTGTACTACCAAAAAAAATTCCGCCCAAAGGCAGGAATTCTTTTGCAAATTGCTTTTCGGGATCGCTATAAAACTCACCTGGAAGAAATAAATTCATCACGGCAATACATTTTCCTCGCCTGTCGCACCCGGTCGATCCACCAACCTAACGGAATCACGTCTATCAATCTCCGGCTGTATAGCAATCCATCCCTCCGGTTCATCTGCATGATCTGGTGGTTGGTGCCAAAATCATCGACATTTCCGTTCTTCCGATGTAGCCTGATCACGCGGCAGGATCTCCTCATTTATTTTATACTCAACTTTCGCACCTAGAAAACGGAGCCAAACGATAGTGTGCTAAAGGATAAAGCCCAAATCTAAACAAGAGTTGACAAAAAGAGAAAGGCC
>NZ_SLUN01000063.1 GCF_004340685.1 Hydrogenispora ethanolica
TTCAAAACGCTCCATTGAACATTTTGAACCTTCTTGGAGTAAATTGTACCTTCCCAAACATCCCCTTTCAAGGTGAGCGGCGGTTTGACGGTTACCCTTAAACAGTGCCGTTGGAAATAGAATGAATTGGGCATTAAAGAACGCTATTAGCCCTGGAATGGTGAAAATGGGCCTGGATGCTTATATCGGGCAATTTTCTGATTGGATGTATGGCGAAAATAAATTAGTTTCAGGAAGAGTAGATTATAAATAAAACAATCAAGGTGATATACCCATGAAGAGGTTTGATATAATTATATTTTTAAATATTTTTTTGCTTTTTATAATATCCAATTTTCTTCAAGGATGTACTTTAAAAGATAAATTAACTGGATATTTATTAATTCCTATGAGTACAGCCTTAGATCAAAACGTCGGAATATTTACGATAGATTTGAAGAACAATGAACAATTGAATAAATATTTTTTGGACAAAAAATATAAATATGTAAGTTTTCCGGTGATGAAAGATGGAAATTTATACTGTATTGCCCAAAATACTAAAGATAATTACTATGCAATTGTAGAAATAAAAGAAAATCGTGTTTCAGAAATTATTAAATCAGATAGAAAAATTATCAGTTATTCTATTGAGCCAAACGAGAAAATTGTATTTATTCAAGAGCAAAATAGCAGATCATATATTTTTTCTAAAAGTGCCCAAGGTGGTCGTATTACAAGACTTTATGATGGGGAGATCGATGAAGAGAGTAAACCAATAATTGATTCCGATGGTTCTGTAATATTTGTGTCAAGAGACGATAGAATATTTAATATTAAGCGGGTTCATGATAACGGGGAAATAAAATCATTAGTAAACGGGAGGTATCCGTTATTAATGAATGCCGGGACAGATTTGATATATTATAAATCCCGTTCGATAATGAGGTATAATCTGTCAAATCGAAAAGAAAAAAGAATAAAGTCAGATATTACTTTAGAGGAAACCCCTGTTTTAAGCCCGGATGAAAAATATCTCGCTTTTTTTGAAATTGATTATGTTTCTACCTTTGGAGGGGAATGGACCGACTTCTTAAGTATCATGTCATTAAATAGCCGAGAAAAAAGACATATTAAGGCTTACAATAAGGCTAGAATAAGATTAACCTTAAGTGGAATTGATTGGGTTGATAACAAATGAACGATAAATTACTAATGCAGAGCGACTTATCTCAGCCGCTGACTCGTAACGATCGTAGATTGATGTCGTCAGCATTGCGTAATGTGGACAGGTAGCCCATTAATATTTTGAAGATACGGACTTGACATTAAAAAGAGAATTAAACAACTGTGTCAAAACCCACTGGTACGACAATGCATTGGGGCGACTTATCTCGGCGGGAGCCGAAGAATCCGAACCCTTACGTTATTGCGGGAATACCGGTTTGTGGTTATGCCTGGCGACGGTTTCTATCGTTTTTAAGTTTAAGCCACTATGTGGTCGCGGCCAGTTATGAAAAGCGCAGTCTCATCATCACGACGAACCTTGAGTTTTCGAAATGGGGAGGGATATTTACCGATGATCAGATGGCGGCGATGATTGATCGGCTTGCCCATCATGGACATTTGATCGTATTCGAAGGAGAAAGTTACCGTTTAAAAAATGCTTTAATGCGTCAAAAATGACTATCATTCCCTGGAAATTGGACCGGGAATTATCATGATAATTTCAGGGAAAAACCGATGACTACATCAGGGATTTTTCGATGACCACAATCTGCATTCCCTGATGATTATTACCTGCATTTTTACTTGCACAATCTCCGACAGCGGCAGCACACAGACATTTGGAAGTGGAAAAATTAGGTCTACTCTCACTGCCGCGCCTGGGAGTTCGAAGATACCAACCGGCCCGCCCGAAGTTGTTTGTGTAGGCTGATTCCATCCGGCCCCAAGGCCTCCCTTTAAAGAACAAACAAACGCGAGCAAGAAGGTAAAAACGAAAGATTATTGAATTTACAGAATATGAAAGTTATATACAAAATTACATATCCAAACGGAAAAATATATATCGGCAAGGATCTAACCGATAGTATCAACTATTTTGGCAGTGCAGACAGTAAAATCATAGAGAAAGACTTTACAAGAGAGCAACAGCGCGATTTTACAATAAGGAAAGAGATTTTATGGGAATCCGATACAGCTTCCGACCAAGAAGTTAATCGGAAAGAAGTTGAATATATCAATTTATTTAAATCAAATGATCCGGAAATCGGGTATAACCAATGGCCAAAATTGAAGCGTTTAAAATGAGACTCTTAAAATTAAGGAAGGCCGCCCCTGATGGCAAGATTTTTAATTCACGGACTGTAAAAAACTCAAGACTTCCCTTCGGCTCGCAAAGAACGCTCGGTCTTGACTTAGCAAAGCAGCACATGAAACGTATTGCCGGTCATAGGGAATGGGTCCGGCGAACCACCCAGCGGTTTATCGCGTCGAATTCTCCGCCAAAGTAATGAACAAATCAAAAGAAAGTTGGTTTATTTTTGCCCATTTTCGGCCCCAAAATGCAGATTCTTGATTGATTCAAATTTCTTTGTATTTTTCCGGCCTTATGCCTCTTTCTTAGTGTTTGTAATTGTTTGCTGGGTTTTCAGTAACCTCTACTTATTATGCTTAAGTTTTCTAGGGCGTGATATCTATGACTGATTGGGTACTAAGAAAATGTATTCTAAGTATAATTCCAGATAAAAAGCCCCAAAAATTCGGAGAAAAAATAGCGGTGTATGAATTTAAAATTCCTCCAAGAGTTAACGATCTTCTAAAACAGTGTGAAAATCGTTTGCCAAAAGAAGGCTTCTATTTTAATACTTGGATCGAAAAATAGATGATTATCAAGTTAGCTCCGTACCGAGCCAAGCGAGAGGAATGCGGGCAAGATTTGCTCCCGATCATGCCTACGTATTTTCCCGCAGAGGTAACTTGATACGCTCAGTGACCGGGTTGAGAGGCTGAAAGAACTCTTTCGGTGAATCATGGCTCTCTTTTGGCGGCGGAAAGAGCTCTCTCAATCGCTCGGCGAGCTCTTTTTGGGGAAAAAGAGTTCTTTCAATCGTCGAGCAAGCTTTTTTGTGGATAAGCAAGCTCTTTTTCGCGAGAATGAGTTCTCTCAATCGTCGAGCAAGCTCTTTTTGTGAACAAGTAAGCTATTTTTGTGGATAAACGATTCCGTTGAATGCGATCAATAAGTTTGTGGATAAGTTCGGGAAGGGCAGTTAAAACCGTGGAAGACAGCGTCCCGATTCGATGACCATTATGTCGCTTTGATCGGGTTTCCGATTGAGAATACCAGGGACTTTCCGATGAATACCGCAGGGATATCCCGGTGATTAAAACCGCCATTTCCATTTTAATAAAGCAGCCGCGCGACGGCTGGGAGTTTGCCAAAGACGACCGGGGAGTGGTGACCATTGAAAGTTAGACGACCGTCTTTCATAGAAAGCCTGAAATTCCGGCAACTGAATTGGGCATTAAAGAACGCTATCAGCCTCGGAATGGTGAAAATGGGCCTGGATGCTTATATCGGTCAATTTTCTGATTGGATATATGGCGAAAATAAATTAGTTTCAGGAAGAATAGATTTAAAGATTGAGGTTTTCGTTTCGATGTCCACGGGACATTTCATCATCGAGTTTTTTCACGATAATCGATGTTTTTTTGGAGAAAAGAAGATTCCCGGGAAACTCCTGTCGCACTCAATAATCATCACATTTTTACATTATTCAAGAGGTAAGCGGTAAAATTTGTAGAATTGATTTCATAAATCATTACAAAACTGACAGGAGATTCCCGGATGCGACGGTTCGCCTTTTTTCGGTCCTCTATCATTCCCATCTTGCTATGCTTCCTTTTCATTCCCGCGGTTTGGGCCGATAGCGACCGGTTGATCGATCTGGACTTTAAGAATGCCGATCTAAAAGACGTCCTGCGGGCATTAGCTTTTCAAAAAGGCGTCAACTTCATTATCGACAATAACATCAGCGGCAGCGTCACCATCCGCTTGACCAAGGTCAGTTTCGAGGATGCGCTAAACATCATCACCCGCAGCAACAGCTTGGCGGTGATCCGGGAAAATAACATCTACCGGATCAGTTTTCAGGACCCGTCCACGCTCAACATGGTCTACGAAAACGGTCTGTTGACGCTGGAAGCGGTCAATGCCAGGCTTCCTCAAATATTAAGCGTCCTATCCCAGAAAAGCGGACGCAACTATGTCCCGTCCCCCGATCTCCAGGACCGGCTCACCATCGCTTTCACCCGGGTGCCCTTGGGCGAAGGAGTCCAGGCCCTGCTGACCCAGGCGAACTGTAGCGCCGAAAATAACGGGAGCGTCATCTTTGTCCGCAAAAAAATCTCCCTGCCGTTCACCCTCGCCATTCAGTACCAGGATAACCTGCTGTCGCTGGAAGCCACCAACGTCCCCCTCGGCTCCCTGGCCCGGAGCATCGCCGAGAAGACCGGAGTCGCGGTCGTCGCCAACCAGGAACTGAACCAGAATATCTCGATCTATTTTCAAAACCTGCCGCTGGATCAAGCGTTGAATCTACTATGCAACGCCAACAATTTGGAACTGGTGAAGGAAGGGCCGGCCTGGCGGATCGCCAAAGGCAGCTATAACCCCCAGAACTCCAATTTGCGGATTGTGTACGACAGCCAGACCCAATTATTCACCCTGGACATTCAGGGAGCGGCGTTGACCACTGTTTTGCGGGAGATGGCGGTCAAGGCCAATCTGAATCTGGTGGTGCTGCCCCAGGTCAATGCGAATATCAATAACCTGCGGCTGCAGAAGCTGAATTTTACTCAGGTTCTCGAATATTTATTGCGCGGGACGATTTATACCTATAAAAAGGTCGACGACATCTACATCGTGGGCGACGGTTTCGCGGTCCGGCCGGAGAATACCGAGTTTGCCGAGGTGAAGCGCTATACGGTGCAATATCTGAAGGCCGATCAGCTTCTCAACACTCTGCCGCCGCTGTTTCCCCGCCAGAATTTTACCCAGCTGCCGGATAAAAACGTGGTGGTCCTGACCGCGCCGCCGGATATTCAAGCCAAATTCCAGGAATATCTGAACCAGATGGATGTCGAAAACAGCGATGTCCGGACCGCCATGATCCGGATCAAACATTTGAAGGCGGAAGACGTCTTGAAATACTTTCCGGCGGCGATTCCTAAGAATGATATCATCGTCATCAAAGAGTTGAACGCGCTCACCGTCACCGGTTCTCAAAATCTCATCTCACAGGTGCAACAATACATCGAAACCGTGGATCAGGTCAATCCGATGATCGTCTTCGATATCCAGGTGATCTCCATCTCCGACACGGATAAGACGGAATGGAACGCCTCGGGCACCCTGTCCGTCGGCGATAAATCATTGGCGATTGCACCGGAAACCGGTTCGATAACGCTGACCAATGGTACAGCCACCACCGCGACCGCCACGACCCTGGCTGCACTGAAACTGCTCGTTTCGCAGGAGAAAGCGAAGATCCTTCAAAATCCGACCATCTCCACATTGAACGGTTATCCGACCAATTTTAAAGTCTCCACCAAACGGAGTTTCCAGGTTGAAAGCACCCAGACCGTGAATGGCGTCGTGACCACCACCCAGCAGCAGATGGTGGTGGACACCGGCCTATATATCACCATCAACCCCTGGGTGTCGGCGGATAAACAGATCACGATGGAGATTAAGCCGACCTTCAGCGAATACAACGATCCGCCCTCGGCCAACATGATTGCCATAACCGTGGAACGGACCACCGAATCCACCATCCGGGTCCATGATCAACAGACCGTCATCATCAGTGGCCTGAAGTATACCAGCAAGGACAAGAAGGTCTATAAGATGCCGGTCCTGGGGGACATTCCGGGGCTTGGCGCGCTCTTCCGCCGGACTTTCGATCAGGAGAGTCAAAACGAGTTTGTGATCCTGATCACGCCCCATCTCATTTACGACGAAGCGGCCAAAAAAGCGATGAACGAGAAGCTTTCCGGGAGTTACGACAGGGATATCCGGGCGGAGATGGGCGGAGGGAAAGACGGAGAATAGCTACTCCTTCAGCTCGACCCATCCTTCGCCAGAGCTGTTTTTCACCCGGATCGAGCGCTCGCCGAATTGGATAATCTGTTCGCCAGCCACCGTGTCCCCGGCCTTCACCACCCGGGTGTCCTGACTGGATTGCAGGTCATTCCCCACCACCGCCCAGTTTTGCCGGGCGTCTTTGATCAGTCCCCACAGCACCAGTTTGGAATGAAATATTTGCGGCGGGGGAGGCGCGACGGGCAGCGGTCCCTCCAGCGCAGGAAGCGCTTTGGCAAAAAACAAAGCGCCGCTTTGCAAAGCCTCATAACGCTGCAGCGGAAAAAGCCGGCCGGGCTGAGGCGCGATGGAACGCTCGGGGGGCAAGACCTCCGGAAGCTCCGGTTGATAAGAACGCGCCACCACCCAGGCGAAGCAGCCCCACCCGAAAACCGCCAGCGCCGCCAGGCCCAGGATCCAACGATATTTCAGCCATTCCAGTCCGTTATTTTCCATGTCGCGCCACCCATAAAGTACTCACCGCGAGATTGTATTCCAACCGCCGCTCCTCCGGCAAGGCATGAAGCTGGAGGCGTTGAACCACGATGCCCATCGGAGCGGTGGCGGTTTGTTGCAAAAACGCCACCAGCGCCGCAGCGGACGCTTTGCCCGCCAGCGTCACCCCGATCGCACCGTCCGCATAGCGGACCGTATTCTTTTGGGCGACGGGCAAGTGATTCCGGGAAGCGAGGGATTCCACCGCTTGCAGGAATTTTAATTGCGCCTGACTCAGGTTCGCGGCGGGTAAGCGGTGCCTCTCCAAGTCCGCCAGGCGAGCGGCGGCATGCCGGTCGCGAGCCAGGATATTTTGGGAGGAACGCAACAGGCGTTCCATTTCCCGGTAATCGGAGGCTTCGGCCGTTGGCCCGAAGCGACTGGTGGCCCCGGTATCCGGATGCTGGCGGTTCAAGAAAAATGAGATCCCCATCCAGAGCACGATCACCGAGACAGTCAGGCTAACGAGGGTCGTTTCGCGCCGGGTCATGGTTGCGGCCCCCTTTCGGCGATGATCCCTTCCAGGTGAAACCATTCAACGTCGGCATCGCGGGTAATGGTGCCTTTCAGACGCAACCCCCGCAGAGCGGGGACCCGCTGTAAAGCTTCCAGTAACCGGGAGACCGACGGAGTGGATCCGGCCAACTCCTTGACGACGCCATTCTCGATCATCAAATCGGTGATCCGGGATTCCGGCGGCAGGTTTTGTTGCAGGAGCAGCAGGAAATCGAGTTCCCGCCCCTGAGCGGCCAGCCATTTTTCCAAGGCGCGGACTTTCGCTTCGTTGCGCCTGAAACGCTGCTCGGCCTGGCGGATGTTTTGAATCCGGGGCAGCCGCGCCTGAAGCCAGGAATTCATACGCGCCCGCTTTTCCCGGCTAGCCTGCCAGCCGAAACCAAGACCCAGCGCCAGGATGAGCAGGGAGATCCCGAACTGGCCGGCGATCCGGAGTGTCCGGCGCTGATTCAAAGCGCTTTCTTGCTTCGATGAAAGGATGCGCGTTTCTTCCGGCCCGTTCCGGCGCGGTCCGGCGATTTGCTCCAGAGCCAGGCCGAGGAGCGGGGCCAGCCCGGCGGTATGCCGGCCGGGAAGGACGCCGCCGAGACAGGACTGGCCGGGGCGGTATAATTCGATGCCGAACTCCGCTTTCAGCTTGTCTGGTAAATCGGGCAAGGAGGCGTCGTTTCCGAGAAACCAGACCTTAGGGGGAAAGGGTTTCCCGGTCTCCGCCCGGTAGGCTGCGAGCGACAGGCGGAATTCTTCCAGCAGATCGGCGAGGGCTTCGTCGCGAGGAAGGTTCTCGGCTCTGAAATCGCGCCAATACGTTAATTCCTCACCTTCGACGACCCCAAACTCCGCCCGCTCATCCGCCAGGTCCAAATAGGCTTCCGCTTGGTTGGAATCGTTCAAAAAACCCCGATGGAAGTGGAGAAAACTCCGAATCCCCTGATTGCGCAGCCCCGACCAGCATACTTTCAAACCGGACCGCTCCAGCAGTTGTACTTGCGCTTGAAGCAGATCATCCCGCAGCAGGGCCACCCGAACCTGGGCCAGTCCATCGAGGACCCGGTGGTGGACGATTAGAAATTTTTCGCGCCCGTCACCGCCGCTCTCCAGCTCCATCCGCACGGCGGCCTTTCGTTGCGGGCCGGGCAGGTCCGGCACCCGGATGGTCCGGTATTTCACCCAACGATTGGGCAGGACTAGGATCACCCGGCGTTTTGTAAAATTGGCTTGCTGCCAGAGTTCCCTCAGCCGGTCCGGAGTCATTTCCCCGGGCGGTAAATCGCGGAGGACAAAACGAACCAGCTCCGCGCGGTTGTTTTTGCCACGGACCTCGACGGCGCAAAAACGGTTGGGTTGACAGTCAATCACGATCACGGGCTTGGACATTCGGACCTCCGCTCGTTTGGACGGGTTGTTCCCCGGTATCGGTTTGAGGGATCTCCGGGGCCTCGTCATTCAGACAGACGCGCCAGGATAGCGTGCGGGCGCGCCATTGCTTTGCGATTCCGGCGACGAACCGCTCCTGGACGGTATCGAGATAATACTGGAATCGCCCCTGGGTGACCCAGATCCGGTAACGGACCACGGTGGAGATCACCGTGAAATAATCCTCGGGATGGGCGATGTTTTTATTCGCACTCAGAAAAAAACGCCTGATCTCATCCTGGCTTTTGAAGGGATTGGCCGCCTGACGCGGAACCACCTGGGCCAGCAGGCCGGAAGGATACCCGGCTTCCGCCAGAATGACCGCCAAGCCGGTCCCCCGGGCCAGATTCAGGTTGCAAGCGCCGCCGAATTGAAAGAGCGGTTTCATCCGGGACCAGTCGGCCTGGGTGATCCCATCGAGGCGCTCGAAATCGCTGATTTGGGTAAAACGATTATTGGGACTGGCGCGATATTGGGTAAAGCTATTGGCGGCCCGCTCGGCCAGATTTTTTTCAAAGCCGGCAGACTCCAGCAAATTGGCGAACGTGGCCGCGCTGATCGTATTGGGATTGACTTTGCCGAATACCGTAAACTCCGGAGCCAAAACCGGATAAAGTTTCGCGCCGTCCTTCACTTGCTTGATTTCTTCCAATGATGAAAAGAAGCCGTTCCGCGGCTGATAGGGCGGATTCAAGGCTTGGTAATCGTCTTCCTCCGCGCCGTCCATCAAGGGTTCACTGTCCGGATCGCGCCAGTCCAACAGCGGATCGATGGATAATTCGCGCAATTCGACCGCTTGAAAACCGCGGCTGACCAGATTGATATTGGGCTTGCTGCCTTCGTCCTCGACCAGCACCGTGATTTGATAACCGTCCCGCCGCTCTTCAAACCGGCCGCCATCACCCAGCCAGGCGTCCTGACGCGTATCGTATCCTTGCGGGTCGTCGGCGAGGAAAAGGGCCAGCCGATCGTGAAGCGCTTCCTCCGCGAGCTGACGGAATTTGTAATTCCGTTCCAAATTCACCACGGCAGCCCATTCGGTTTCGGCCCGGTAGAGCAAGAAGCTGGCGATGATGCCGATCAGGGCCAGGAACCAGGTGACGGTGAGCAGGGCGGAGCCGCGTTGGTGGTCAGGAATCGCCATCTTGGGTCGCCTCGCTTGCTTGGAGCGGAATGATCATGTTTCCTAAATTACGGGTCTTGGTCCGGACGGAGAGCCGGATCAGCGCGGGAAGGCCGGACCCGATCCCGGGACGCCATTCCGGCAGCCAGTTCCGGGTGGAGGGTTGGTAATATTCCCATTGCCAGGCGACGATCTCCCGGAACAATTCGGTTTCGGGAGCGGAACCGCCCCAGAATCCGGAACTCCGGAATACCTTGGCCTGCGACGGGTCAAACCTGTAACTGACCTGTTCCAGCCCGGAGGGGGTTTCTTTCCAGAAACGCAGCCCGGTTGGCTCGCCGGCGAGCGCCGCCGCGGGGAGATAGCCCCCGACATAAGCGGCGCTCAGGTCGCTATAGACCGTCTGGTAGATCAGTTTGAACTGGTGCTGGCCGCGGTAGGCCCGGTCATTTTTGCCCCAGAGCCCGGCCGCGCTGAATAAAAACTGCGACAAAACCGCCAGCAAAACGGCTGTAATGGCCAGGGACGCCACCATCTCTAACAGGGTGAATCCGGCTTCAGCGCCGGTAGCCCTGGAAAAGGAGGCGGTGGGGAGCGCCGTTTGGCGCCTCCCAGGTAACGGTGAGGTGAATCCGTTGACTGCCATCATCTGCTGTCTCCTCTTTGGAAAACCAATGAAACGATTCATAGGGCGGGTCGAACCGGCCGGACGAAGCCGGTTCGCTCCCCAGTTCCAATTCGGCCAGTTTCCCCTGGCCGATGATCAGGCCGGTCACGCGCCCCGCCAATTGCCGCTCGGTGAAGACGGTCTGCGCGAAGGTTCCGCTGAAAACCGCGATAATCAGTCCGGCCAGACTGAGCGCGAGAATGACTTCGATCAGCGTGAAGCCGGCTGATCTCCGGCGCTTTGCGGGGCGTCGTTCCATTGCACTTCACCATCCTCCCGAATCACCAGCCTGCCTTGGAAATGCCGGGTCCGCCAGGCCAGCTGCATTCCCGGGGTGCTCCCGTCGGGAAGCAACTGTAGCGCGCTCCGGCTCCCGGACGCTGGCTCCGGCGGGGATTCTCCATCCCCGGGACTATCCGGCTCCCGGGAGGGCTCAGGCTCCGGAGCGGCGGCGGGAATGACGAAATGAAACTGCTCTCCGGAGAAGTCGCGCCGGATCGGATGCTCGCCCAATTGAAAAGCGTATCCTTGTGCAGTAAAATCCACCACTTGCGCGCTGCGTTCCGTGGCTGCGGTCTCCCTGAGCGTCGCCACGTCGGCGCGGAGCAACTTGGCGATGGCCTGAATTCGGGTCTTTTCGAGGGAACGCTCCACCGCCGGCTGGGCCAGCGAGAGCGCCAGGCCGATCAGGATGATGACCGCCAATACCTCCAGCAGGGTGAAGCCGGAACGGTTACCAGTTCCCAATGTCGGCGTTATCCCCGGTTCCGCCTTCGGCATTGTCTTTGCCCAGCGAGAAAAGGTCGAAGGATTGGGGATTATGCGTCCCGGGGGCGGCATACCGGATCGGGTGGCCCCAGGGGTCGTTCGGCAGCTTTTTATCCTCCAGGTACGGTCCATTCCAATTTTCGGGGATGGGGGGAACCGTCGGTTTTTCGATTAATGCCTGGAGGCCCTGCTCGGTGGTAGGGTAGGCCGAATTGTCCAGGTAGTAGGTTTTCAAGACGTTCTTCAAGGAATTGACCTGCGCCTGGGCGGCTTTGATCTGGCCTTTCTGCATGTTGTTGATGATGTTCGGCGCCACCATGGTCAGAATGAACGCCAGTAGCGTCAGTACCGCCAGGATCTCCAGCAGGGTAAAGCCGCGCTCGCCTTTCAGCTCCTGTTTCATGTGCCCTCCTTCATTCGGCTCCGGTAATATGGAACGTTTTCCGCAAGCGTCGGATGAAATCATCCTAACCCAGCGGATTGATCTGTGAATTCATATTGGTTATCGGCAACAGGATCGCCATGGCTAAGATGGCGATGATCCCCACCATGAATAAGATTAACAGCGGCTCAAAGACGGCCAGGAAGATGCCCATCGAGTGCCTGACCTCGCCCTCATAGGTCTTGGCGACTTTGTCGAGCATCAGTCCGAGCGAACCGCTCTCCTCGCCGACGCCGATCATCTCGGCGGCGAGAAGGGGGATGACCTCCTGAGCCGCCATCCCGCCGGCCAACGACTGGCCCTGCTTGACCTCGCGGGCCACTTGTTTTAAAGCGCGGGCCATCGCCTCATTGCCCATCACGTCGGCGGTAATCTCAAGCCCGGTAAGGAGCGGCACGCCGCTGCCGGTGAGCAGGCTCAGGGACAGGGCCATCCGGGAGGTGGCGATCTTTTGCAGGATGGGGCCGATCCAAGGCAGTTTCAGTTTGATCCGGTCCAGCCGGAACCTGCCGGCGCTGGTCGTGGACTCCCGCGCCAGCCAGAGCGCCAGGGCGGCGACGAGGCCGGCCAGAACGAACCAGAAGTCACGGAGCCCTTGTCCGAAGAGCATCACCATCCGGGTCACCCAGGGCAGTTCGGAGCCCATGTCCAGAAAGATCGATTCGAACTTTGGAACGACCACGCCGACATAGAAGAGGATCGCTCCGATGCTCGCGGTCACCACAATGCAGGGGTAGAACAGGCTGCTGACCACGAAGCGGCGCAGGCTGATCTCCTCCTCCTGATATTGCGCCAGCTTCTCAAGGACCTGGGGCAGAATGCCGCCGGCCTCGCCGGCCCGGACCATATTCACGTAGAGCGCGGGGAAATGTCCCGGGAACCGCTCCAGCGCGGCGGTGAACGACAGGCCCTCCTGGAGGCTGCGGCGCAGCCCTTGAACCACCTTATCCACTTGCGGCGGGAGTTTTAAGCGGCTTACAATGGCCAGCGCCCGTTCCAGCGGGATTCCGGCGGATAACAGTCCGCCCAGTTGCTGGGTGAAATTCAAGCGTTCCTGGCGCGAGAAGGTGCGGCCGCTCCACCCAAGCGCCGCCGGAGCGCGCTCCGTGACCTCCAGCGGATATTTCCCCGCCGCTTTTAATTGTTGAATCAGCTGTTCCCTGGATTCGGCCTCGCGCCTGCCCTGTTCGATCCGGCCCTGCGCCGTGGCCGCGCGGTAGTTAAATTGTTGCAAGTCGGTCACCTTTCAACCATCGCGGGTGACGCGCATCACCTCGGCGATGGTGGTCAGCCCTTGCTTCGCTTTGGCGATGCCGTCCTGCCGCAAGGAAGTCATTCCCTCCGCCAGGGCGCGCTCTCGGATCATGCCGGAATGGCGGCGCTCCATGATCAGACGTTCGATCGCCTCGCTGGCGATCAATAGCTCAAACAGGCCGACCTGGCCCCGGTAACCGATGCCGTTGCAATGCTCGCAGCCCTTGCCGCGCACCAAATGGCGCAACCCGGGGTCCGGGCCGGCGATCTCCAGCTCCTGGGGCGTGGGCGAGTAGGGGGTTTGGCACTTCGGGCAGACCCGCCGCACCAGCCGCTGGGCCAGTACGCCGCAGACCGTCGAGGCCACCAGGAATTCCTCCACGCCCATGTCGACCAGCCGGGTGAAGGCGGTCGGAGCGTCATTGGTGTGGAGCGTGGCGAAGACCAGATGGCCGGTGAGCGCGGATTGGATCGCCATCTCCGCGGTCTCGCGGTCGCGGATCTCGCCGACCAGGATGATGTCCGGGTCGTGCCGGACGATGGTCCGCAAACCCTGGGCGAAGGTGAAATCGAGCTTCGGATTGACCTGCATCTGATTGACCCCTTTGAGTTGATACTCGATGGGGTCTTCGACTGTGATAATTTTACGGGTCGGTTCATTCAGCTTTTGCAGCGCCGCGTACAGGGTGGTGGTCTTGCCGCTGCCGGTCGGCCCGGTGACCAGGATCATCCCGTGGGGCCTGGCGATGAGCTTCTCGAACCGCGCCACGTTTTCGGGGGATAGGCCCAGTTGGTCCAGGCCCAAGAGCAGGTTCGCGCGGTTGAGGATCCGCAGGACGGCGGCTTCGCCATGAGCCGTGGGCGCGACCGCCACCCGGAGATCCAGGTCGCGGCCGTTCAGTTGGATCCGGATCCGGCCGTCCTGGGGGATCCGGCGCTCGGTAATGTCCATCCCCGCCATCAGCTTGATCCGCGAGATGACCGCGGCGAACAGGTTTTTGGGCGGCGGCGCCGTCTCTTGCAGGACGCCGTCCACCCGGTAACGGACCTTGATCTCGTCTTCGAACGGTTCGAGGTGAATATCGCTGGCTCCGGCTTTGAACGCCCCGCTAATCAGGGTATTGACCAGGCGGATGATCGGCGCCTCGGCCGCCATGGTTTCGGAAGCGATCGCGGCGATCTCGGCCCCGGAATCGCTGCTGTACTGGGTCAATTCGGCATCATTCAAATCTTCCAGAACCGCGGCCACCGATTCGAGGGACGCCCCGTAAAAACGTTGGATGGCTGTCCGGATCTGAGCGGCGGAGGCGACGGCAAGTTTTATCTTGTAGGGCAGAAGCTCGCGCAAGGTATCGATGGCTTCCAGCTTCAACGGTTCGGCCGTGGCCAAGGTGAGGCGGTTCTCCGCCAGCCCGACCGGGACGACCTGAAACTTCTCCGCCTGGCGGGGACTCAAGGCCGCCAAGAGTTCCGGGCTTAGGGGCAACTCCGCCGGCTTGCAGTACGGGAGCCGTAACTGGAGGGCGATGGCCTGGGCCAGTTGCTCAGCGTCGATGAACGGCAACGCCGGCAGGATCTTTTCCAGCGGCAGGCCCAGCTCCTTCTGCCGGGCCAGGACTTCGTCCGCCTGCTCTCCGGTGAGCCAGTGGTGATGCAACATAATTTGAAGGATGTTTTCCATGGACGCTCTGTAATCCGCAGATTATTGTAAAATGATTGGAAAACCAGAATGGATTACCTGAGAGATTCCATAATGGCTCGCATAATCCTGCCGGTCCTAACAAATTAATCCAACGAAATGCTTTGGTGAAGCGGGGCTCGGTTGCTCATTTTCATGAAAGGAAGATGTGGAGTCGAGCAAGATTTCTCCATGGGCCAAAGAAGTCACGATACAAAATATTCCAGTGGGTGGAGGAAAATTGATCATTCCGTAGAATGATTTTCCAATTAAAGATAATTCAAATATTTGGAGGCCCAAGCCGATGAAAAAGATCATCGCAAAAATCTTTCTCATGATATTCCTGCTCCTGGGCGGGCTCTATTACGCCGCTCCGTCCCTGGCCAGTGCCGGGGAAATGCGAACCTTCAAGCTGGAGAAGGGCCGGAGCGCGCAATTTCATATTCAAGACCTGGACGTGGAAGTTCCCGCCGATGCCGGGGTCACCGAAATCAGCGCTCAGGAGATCGAAACCGATCTTTCCGGCATCAACGTTCCCCCCGGATTCAAAGCCCTCCGCGCCTTCCGGTTCGGCCCCCACGGCGCGCGATTCAGGAGCCCCATCAAAGCCCGGCTAAAATTCGATGCCCAAATGATTCCCTCCGGTTACACGCTGGACGACGTTCGACTGTACTATATCAACCGGGAAGAGAAGCGGCTTGAAGTCGTCCGGGATCAGTTCTTCTCCAGAGAAAAAGGTCAGCTTATAGCGCCGTTACAGCATTTTAGCGATTATACAGTTGGAGTTGGCGGAGGTTGGGATGGAAACGGGATTAATCCGTTTGTGGATTATATCAATACTGGAGAGTCTCATGTTAACGCATATACCAGGAAACATTTTAGCATCCTTCCGATTATAGATTTACCAAGCAAAGGAATGGATACTAAAGTAAATCTACTATATAATACTGCTACTCATACTTGGTCATTTTCAAAGTTCTCCTATGATGAGGGGAATCTGCAATTTCCTAGTGGCGATTCATATTATGTGCCTACATCGGCACGGGAATATGAAGTTACAGAGACGTATAAATTTTATCAGCAAGATGGAATTCCAATGTCTTTGAAATATGGGCCAGGTACTGTGACTGGTCCCAGACACGATAAAACATATCATAATGGTCTTTTAAAAGAAATTACCTTACAAAATGGAACAAAGATTGATCTTTCTGGTTTTACTATAGAACAGAATTATGGTACTCAAATAATTATAGATTCTAATGGGAATCAGACGAAATATTTTTATACTGTTTATGACCTTTCTTATAGTCGTCATTATGGAGGAAAAGATGGCAATGAGGTAACTTATACGATTATAATTAACACACTAGCCTCAATCGTAGACTCCGCAGGTCGAACCTTTTACTTCCGTTATTTAGTCGATACCACAGCCCATACCGTTACCTTTCAAAGGATCGAACAGTTACTAAGTAATGGCAGCTACAAAACCATTTTATCCTATAGTCGTTCCGGCAATACGGATATCTTCACCGATGCTTT
The DNA here is from genome assembly GCF_004340685.1 of Hydrogenispora ethanolica. Taxonomy (NCBI): domain Bacteria; kingdom Bacillati; phylum Bacillota; genus Hydrogenispora; species Hydrogenispora ethanolica. The sequence goes on from NZ_SLUN01000063.1 coordinate 16,026, forward strand.
GGGAAAGATCACTAAGTATACCGATAATGGTTATATTTATTATCCTAATGGTTCAAGTGTAAAACTCACCTATGGTTTGGAATTGGATAAGAGTTACAAGCAACAAACCGTCCTCCAAAAACAAGAATTCTACCAACCCAACCAAACGCAACCATACCAAACCATCACTTACAGTGGAAAGTTAAACAGTTACACCGACGTTAACGACGGGGCCAGCCGCACCCGATACACCTTCGATGACCTCGGAAACACTACCAAAACCGAAGTATATGATCTAAACGGCCAGCTGCAGAAGACCATCACTCATGCCGGCATTGTCAACCGCCATCCCGGAACCGTCAGCGTTCAGTACGCCACAGGCGGCGTCCTCGGGACCGCCGCCACCACCAAGTATGAATATGACGATTGGCTGAACACCACCCGAGTTCTCGACCCCTACGGCGCCGAAACCCGGATGGCCTACGCCAACACCAACAGCAACAAAAGCTTGTCGCAATTCAATGCGGCCTATCAAAACGCCCTGTACACCACAGCCGCCGGATATGATCGGCTATTAACCAAGGCAACCCTCGTTCACGATCCGGTGCACAGCACCAACCAGTTGAACCAGAGCCATTACCAGTACGACTCCAAGGGCAACCTCCTGATGGAGCGGAATTGGACGAACAATACCTACCTCGATACAAAATATACTTACGACGCCTACGGCAATGTTCTTTCGAAGACCGACGCCAACGGCAACATCCTGAACTTCGAATACCGGTCCGACGCACCCTACAACTCCGCCTATCTGACCGCGGTCAAGCGGAGCGACGGCACCATCCTCGCCGGCTACGACTATGATACCAATCTCGGCCGACGGATCCGGGCCACCGATCCGAAAGGGAACATCTTCACCTATCAATACGACGCCGTCGGCCGGATGACCCAGGCGCAACAGCTCGACAGCGCGGTGGGGATTACCAAAAAGATCACCTATCTGGACGCCGAGAGCCGGGTGGAATTGCAATACGGCAATACTGGCCAGTGGCAGTATGGCCGGATCGACTACGACCCGTTGCTCGGGAAACCAGTCAAGATACAACGCCAGCAGAACGGCCAATGGGTGATTCAGCGCGAATTCGGCTATGACGCAAACGGCCGGTTGGCCTGGGAGAAAGGGAACCTCCCGAACCGGACGAATCACCGCTACGACGCGCTGGGCCGCGAGATCCAAACCCAGTATCCCGATGGCAGCAGCGTCACCCGGGCCTGGGCGGACCGCCAGCTCACCATCACCGACGGCAACGGCAACCAGAGCATTCAGCAATACGACCTGATGGACCGGTTGACCCAGACCGTCCGGAAAGCGGACGCCAACACCGCCTATACCACAACTTCGATTTACGACACCGCCTCGCATGTGGTGCAAACCACCAATGCCCGGTCCGCCAAAACCACCTACAGCTACGACAACCTGGGCCGCCTGACCAAAGTCGAGTACCCGCAGGACGGGACCAATCCGATGGCGGCGGAAAGTTATACCTATGATAATGTCGGAAATCTGAAAACCAAGACCGCCGGTTCCCGAACCAAAACCCTGGGCTATGAGTTCTTCGCCGGTTACCGGTTGAAAACCGTGACCGAGCCCGATCGAACCGTGACCTATACCTACGACAACAATGATAACCCGCTCACTCAGACAGTCTCCAATGGGATGAGCTATACCTATGCCTACGACTCCCGGAACCGGAT